>DATLGP010000377.1:0-3936 GCA_035540395.1 Actinomycetota bacterium | reverse complement strand
TCTCCTCTCAGTGCGACCCTCGCTTCTTGGTGCCGCCTCCAGTGACCGGGTGACCGGGTGGTTATCGGGTTACCCACACTCACGAGCCTTTCCTTCCTCGATCCGACCGCATCTATGCCTGTCCCGGGTAAGGACTCAGATCCGAGGAACTGGTGGGACAAGGTGCTGCGCCGGGTCTTCATGCAATATCCGTGCCCCATCTCCCGTCCTCACTACAAACGACGGGCCGAGTCCCGGCAACCGCGAGGAGGCAATTTATGACTAGAACCAGCCACTCCCCGGTGGAGACCCCGGTGGACCCGGAGCAACTTCGTGAGCAGGTACGTGAAAAGTACCGGGAAGTAGCTCGCGAGCCGGGAGCCCCGCACCACTTTCATACCGGCCGGCGCCTTGCTCACCTGCTCGGCTACCCCGACCGGCAGGTGGACGCATTGCCGGACACGGCCGTGGAGTCGTTTGCCGGAGTCGCCAACCCGTTCTCTCTTCGAGCATTGCGCCGCGGCGATCGAGTTGTCGACGTCGGCTCCGGCGCAGGTTTCGACAGCTTCGTGGCGGCGCAGCAAGTGGGACCGGAGGGATCGGTGGTCGGCGTAGACATGACCGACGAGATGCTGGAAAAAGCCCGTCGCAATGCCGACCGGATCGGGTTCCACAACGTCGACTTTCGGGTTGGGCTGGCCGAGGCGCTGCCGGTGTCCGATGAGTCGGCAGACGTTGTCATATCGAACGGGGTGTTCAACCTCTGCGCCGACAAGCGAGAAGCTTTCGAGGAGATCATGCGGATCCTTGCCCCGGGCGGGTGGCTGCAGTTTGCTGATATCGCGAACGGTAAACCGATTTCACCGGACGCTCTCAGGAACATAGATCTCTGGACCGGCTGAATTGCCGGTGGCCTGCCGTGCGCAGGCTGGCAGCGGATCCTGGAGGAAGTGGGATTCACCGATGTGCAGATCGGACCACCGGTCGACACCTTCAACGGCGCGGCCGGGGAAAACAATGCCCGGGCATACGACGTCCATGGACATGCGTTCATCGCCCAAAAGCCGCAGTAGCCCTCGACCGGGCGGAAGTGCAATATCCGGCGGGATATTCGCATCCTCAACCAGTAGGACCAGTAGGCAGGCGCACCTCGAGGGGTTCATCGCGCTCATGGAAGTTGCGCTCTACCGTTTGGGGTGCCACGTTTTAAGGAGGGAGGTTTACCGGACTGGGTGAGAGCGGCAGAAGGATGTTGATGAGCGAGGAGGTGGGCACAAGGTTCACTACGGTCGCCCGCGAACAGCTTCCCTGGCTGTACTCGCTGGCACGCCGGCTCGTCGGCGCCGATGCCGAGGATGCGGTTCAGGAGTGCCTGACGCGGGCCTACCGCGGATTTTCGGGCCTGCGCGACGAGCAGGCAGCCCCGGCCTGGTTTCGGCAAATTCTGCTCAACTGCGTTCGGGAGCGGTACCGCAAGCAGATCAATCGGCCCAGGGAAGAACCCGAGGACCCACTCCCGGATTACTCATTGTTCCGCAAGATCGCCGACGTCGATCCGTGGCCCTACTCGGACAGCGTGCACCTGGACTTCCTGGCTACGTTCGACAAGGCCGACGTCTGGGATGTCCTGGACCGCATCAACCCCAAGTACCGGGTACCTCTGGTGCTGGTGCACATGGAGGGCCTTTCCACATCACAGGTCGCCCGGATGTTCTCTGTGGCGCAGGGCACGGTGCTGTCATGGCTTCACCGTGGCCGCAAGCTGTTCGAGCGGGAGTTGTGGGACTACGCCACCGAGCACAACTTGCTTAAGACCTCGAAGGGAGACCGGCAGTGATCAGTTGCGCCGAAGCAGTCAGTCACCTTTGGGGTTATCTCGCCGACGAGCTGGACGGCGTTGACCATGAGCAGGTGGAGGAACACCTTGCCGTCTGCCGCCGGTGCTGCGGCGAAGCCGAGTTTGCCGGGCTACTCAGGACCTTCATGACCTCGGCGACACAGCCCAAGTTGCCGGCCGACGTCGAGAGCCGGCTTCTGGGCTTTCTCGACTCACTGGAGAAGGAGGTCACATGACCCTCGACCTCATGCAAAAGAGCGAGATCCAACAGCTCGTAGCGGACGCCTACCGGGCGCTGGAGGAAACTCCGGGCGGGCCGGCGGCCCGTTTCTACGCCGACGATCAGTTGACCGCCCTTCCGGACGGCGCGGTGGAATGGGCTCTGGGTGTCGGCAACCCGGTGGCATCGGCAGAACTTGCCCCCGGCGAGGTGGTGGCAGACCTGGGCTGCGGTTCGGGCATCGATACGCTGCTGGCTGCAGGGCTCGTCGGCCCCACGGGCAAGGTAATCGGAATCGACTTCCTGGCGGAGATGGCCGAGCGGGCCCGCAGTTTCGCCGCTAAGGCCGCAGCCGGCAACGTAGAGATCCACCAGGCCGAGATGGAATCATTGCCGTTGCCGAATTCGTCGGTAGACGTGGTCATCTCCAACGGATCCATCAACCTGTCTGCCCGCAAGAGCCGAGTGCTGGCGGAGGCGCACCGGGTGCTGCGTCCCGGAGGACGTCTTTGCGTGTCTGATCTGACGATTTGCGAGGAGGATCTTCCGGCGGAGATTCTCACTCACCCGTCGGCGTGGGCCGGCTGAATAGGGGGCGCACTGGCGGAGCGTGTCTTCGTCGAAAAAATCGAGGGAATCGGATTCTCCGATACCCGCATACTGCAACGCCGCCCCTTCGACGTCGAGGATGTGTCGAAGTACCCGCTGTTCACCCCCGACGTAGTGAAGCTCATGGGCGAGCTTCTAACTCCGAGCCGGCAGTCTGAAGTGGCGGTAGCCGTGACGGTGACGGCAAGCAAACCCGCCTGACGCCTCCTCCAGCGCTCTGCCCGGCGTGCAATATCGGCTCTGCCCGGCGTGCAATATCCCCACCCGCTTTCTCATCCTTAACGAGCAAGACGGCCCGGTGGCTCAACCGTGCCGGGCAGCAGGCAAGCTACGAGGATGGAGGCTGATATGACAGACAACCATGATCTGCGCAAGGGCTCACTCTTGATGGCGGTTGCCGGCATCGCGTTCATCGGTTACGGACTGGTCTTTCTGGTCAGGACCTTTGTGGGGACCGGATTCGAGCTCGGCGTCGAAACCATCAACGGGGTAAGCCGCGCCGACCTCACGGCGTTCGAACCGGCGATCCTCCACTACATCAGCCACCTGCACGTTGCAACCGCGGCTTTCATCATCGCCACCGGCATCGCAGTGACCGGTCTGGCATGGTACGGCGTCCGCCGGGGTGAACTCTGGGCGTGGGTGACAGCGGTCGCGGCTCCGGTGGTCGGGCTGGCACTTGCCCTGCCGATGCACTACCTCGGTCTATTCAGCCATGACTGGGTGACGCATCTCGGACCCATCTACCTGGCGACGCTGGTGTTCGTCGCGGGCGCCCTCAGGGCCCTGAGGGGCCTGCAGCCGGCGAGGGGCCCGAAACAGTTCACTGCCCAAAGCGCCGGATAAACGTGCGTGGGCCCGGCTGGATTCGAACCAGCGACCAATGGATTATGAGTCCACTGCTCTAACCGCTGAGCTACAGGCCCCAGGATGCGGGGATGGGAGGCAAGGACACCCGTAGTCAGTCTAACGACCGCGGGTGTTGCGGGGACATAAAGCACCGCCCTCGTCCGCTGGAGAAGGTTTCAACCCGCTGCGTGATCTAGCCTGTTCATCGGCGCGTATCTGATCGATGCGAGAGTTCCGTGGCGCTCAGGCGACGTCAGGCCGCAAGCGGTTGGTTCGGGAAAGCCGGGTGGCTCAGACCGGCGGCGGCGTACGGCGCTGCCGCACCAGGTAGGCAGCCACGCCGGCGGCCCCCACCAGTGCCAGAACGCCGACTATCAGTTGAGGAGGAATCCCTCCGCCGTCTCCCGGTTCGTCGATAGGGCTCTCGATATCGGTCGGAGTT
>DATLGP010000376.1:0-13449 GCA_035540395.1 Actinomycetota bacterium | reverse complement strand
CCCCGCGAATCCCTGCTGCCTTCGGTGGGACCGTTGATCCTGCAGGATCCCGAAACCGGCCACCAGCTCGAGCTGGACACCTCCCGGCCCGAGCTTTTGCTCGCCTACAAGGCGGCGGCCGAGAAGCAGATAAAGCAGCGGGAAGAGTGGATCGGCGCTTCTGGTGCGCGCCACCTGGTGGTTTCGACCGATCGTGACTGGCTCTCGGACATCACCGCCTTCCTCGCCCTGAGACGGAACCGCCGAGCCCCTTCGAAGACGGCAGCATCCGGGAAGGCAACATGACCTTTATCAACCCCTGGATGCTGTGGTTGCTCCTGCTGGTTCCGGTCCTCGGCGCCCTCTACCTCGTGCTGCAGCAGCGCCGTAAGTCCTACGCCGTCCGCTTCACCAACCTCGAACTGCTTGAGACGGTGGCTCCGCGGCGGCCGGGGTGGCGCCGCCACGCCTCACCCGTGCTGTTCCTTCTCACGCTCATCCTGCTCATCGGCGCCGCAGCCCGCCCGGTGGCAACGGTTCAGGTCCCCCGTGAACAGGCATCGATCATGCTCGTCATCGATGTCAGCGGGTCAATGGCCGCGCGGGACCTGACGCCGAACCGAATCGTTGCAGCCAAAGATGCGGCCAGGGAGTTCGTCGAGACTCTTCCCAACCAGATGCGGGTAGGTGTGGTCGCATTCAGCCACTACGCCAGCCTGGTGGCGCCGCTCACCGCGGACAAGCAGGTGGTGGATGACGCGTTGGCCGGGCTCCGGGCCGGGGGCGGAACCGCGCTGGGCGACGGCATGGCGGTTGCCCTGGATCAGATCGATCAGGAACGGCAGGCAGGCCACGAGGTGCCGGCATCGATTCTGGTCCTGTCCGACGGAGCGTCGAATGCCGGCGTCCCTGCGATCACGGTGGCCGAACAGGCGGCCGCCGCGGGCGTGCCCGTGTACACCATCGGAGTCGGCACCGAAGAAGGAGTCCTCGCGCGCGACGGCGACAGCTTTGTCCGAATCCAGCTGGATAGAGCCGAGCTGAAAGCGATTGCAGAAACCACCGGAGGGCGGTATTTCCAGTCGACCACCTCCGAGTCTCTGGAGGAGATCTACCAGGGCATGGGCTCCGCGCTCGGATTCCGGGAGGAGCGGCGGGAGTTGACCCCTCAGGTGGTCGGGCTCGCTGCGGTGTTCCTGGTGGTTACCGCCGCTCTCAGCCTTCTGTGGTTCCAGCGCCTTCCCTAGCGCCTTCCCCGGGAGGCCGGAAACTCCGGTGCCCCGACCCGACGTTTCCCGGGAACGGCAGCACGGGTAGAGTGGAATTAGTCTTCCCCGCAACTAAAAACGCACAGGAGAACGGTTATGAACGCTAAATGGGTGCTGCTGTCCATCGCCGCTGTTCTCCTGATCCTTTGGTTGGCCGGCCTGATGCTGCGCATCGCGGGCGGCCTGATTCACATCGCCCTGGTGATCGCACTGGTTGTCGCCGTGGTGGGGTTCATCAGAGGACGGACTCAGTCCTGATTCAGGCCCGCTCGAGCTAACGGCGCGACGCGAGTAATTACTCCTCGGACTTGCGGGTGTTCCGCAAAACCAGGAAGGTCGCCACGGCAACAATCAACCCTGCGGCAATGGCCGCCGGCAGACCGAAGCGCCCGAACACATCCTCGGCCAGCTGTCTGGTTTGTGAGGTCGGATCCGCCAGGACCACTGCGACGAACCCGGCCGCCAACAGCGAGAGCGTTACCGACAGCAGCTTCCACTGCCAGCCCGAGCCTCCGGCTTTCTGACGGAGGATGCGTCCGGCTTTGAGAATGCGCCGCACCCGAAGGACCCGCAGCGCTCCCACGTAGCGAACCAACCGCAGCAGCTGTGCGGGGCCCACGGCGAAGATTACGGCGGGGATCGATATCCCGGTGATCACCACCAGGTACCAGCGCTTCCGAAGCCACCGCAGGTGATGGCGAGCCAGCAAGAACGGGATCATCGACTCGCCGACGAGCACCGCCAGCGAAAGATAATTGATGGTGCGGCCCGCCGTTTCGGCCGCTCCGTCCATCGTCGTGAGAAACGTCGCCGGTATCGACGCCACGGCTGCGACGACGACCGGTCCGGCAAAACGTCGCTCCACGCGTTCCGCCCTGCGGTCGCCGTTGTCGTCGTTGTCGCCGCTATCGCCGTTGTCGCCGTTGTGAACCTGTCGTTCGGTCTCAGCCATAACAGCACCTCAGTTGATGATCGACGACAAGACCCCGAAGTCCTCCCCTCGCGCAGCCATCCAGGCGAAACCATGGGCACGCCCGGGGCGGCAGGTGGGAGTCGCGGCAATACGGTCCGGGTCTACCCCGGAACTCCTTGAAGCACCTATGTCCATTCAAGTTTTTGGTTTTGGGCGGGATGGGCTCTCCAACTGTTGCCTCGGGTACACAGTGGGCGGCTCCATCCGTCGCCGGTCGGCCGGCCGGGGGCCTCACTCAGCGATGAAAGGCGAGATGCAGGTGGTCCAGGTGCACGGTGTTGGTGAATGAAGTCCGGACCCCGGGTCCGTCAAGATCCCACGGTGATCCCAGCTCGGTGATACCGCTGGTGAGAAGGGTCTCGACTAGCGCGTGCAGCGGACCACCTATTTCCCCCTGGGAGATCACCGGCCTGCCGTCTACTGCCCAGATGTCTACTCCACGGCCCGCGGTGTGGTTGCTCAAGCGCTGAGTGCCGAAAACGTGGAGAGGATGGCCGGTGGCAAAGACGGTGACGTCCAGGGTGTGATCAGCGGCCAGTCCCAGCAGGACCCGCAACAACCGCTCGTCGACTATGCCGGCCTCGATGTCCCAGCGCGCGGTATCGGGTAGGTTGATGCGTTCGTTGTCCAGGACCGCTCGTCCCGCCTCACTGGTCACGACGTCTTCCGGCGGCTCGCCGCCTACCGAGGGCAACTCGGAAACAATCCACCCGGTCGGCATTCGGCGAAAACGCATGTCGGCTACCCGGGTCGTCGACCGCTCTTCGCCGTCCTCCAGAAGGCGCTGGCGAAACACCAGCATCACTCCGGCCTCGGTCTGGGTAAGTCCGCTCAGCTGGGGGTAGATGATGTCGACGGCTGATTCCGCGCCGGGGACCAAAAGGGGCAACGCGGCGTGACCCACCGAGGGCGCCGCCCTCCCGGCCAAACGCTCTTCCGCTCCTGCAATGGTCCCGCCGCCGATCCCGTAGGTTCCGATCGCTTGCAGGATGTCGGCAGCGAGCTGCTTTACCTCGGGAACCGGCTCTCCGGGCAGGGGGACGTACGGCGCGGCCGGGCTCAGTTGCACCGGCAAAGCGGGGGCAGGTGAGTCAGCCGGCGGCGCAGGGCGCACGACCGGCGGCGCAGCCTCCCAGCTGCACGACATACCCAGGGCAAGCACCGCCAAAAGAGCGGCAGGGCCCAGCCGGAACCGAGTCCTGTCCCCTGCTAAAGCCGAAGGCGCTGGGCCATGAACCCGACGACGAACCACCGCCCAAGCTTCTCACACCAATTGAACGAACCGGTTGTGCGCTCCAGAGTGCCCGAGCGGAAAACTTCCCGGAGGCCGTACGAAGTTCGTCCTACCTGGCGTTTACCAGGGTGAGATGAAACCTTATGGAAAGATCAGCGAGCAGGATCTGGACCGGCTGTTTTCCGGCAAGGCGCCGGCTGAGGACAGCGGTCTGCAGAACCTGGCTCGGGTCGTCCAAGGGGGGCAATCGCTGTTTCTGACCAGCGTCGAGCCCGAGATCGAAGCAGCTCATCTTGCCGGGCTGATGCAGATGGTCAACCTCACCGATAAAGGCGACCTGGCCGCGAGGCCAGCAAGCAACGTCACCGGGCCTCACGTACAGGCGTCCGGACTACCGAAGCGAAGGAGAAGGTTCATGCTCGAGTCACTTTTCGCAAGTCTCACCGCAAAACTGGCCGCTGGAGGCATAGCAGTGGCAATGGCCGCCACCGGCGGACTTGCCGGCACCGGCAACCTGCCGGACCAGGCGCAGACCGGCCTGTCCCGGGCCGCAGAGAAGGTCGGGATTCAGATCCCGCTGGGAGAGTCCGCGGAGAAAGCTCTAGAGGCCGCCGAGAAGGCCGCCGCAGATGCCCTTCAGAGGGCCCAAGCAGCCGCCGAGCTGGACGAGGACAACGGCAACGTAGATGTCGTCGACGGCGAAAACGGTGAGCCCAACGAGAACGCCGCATTCGGCCAGAGCGTTGCCGAAAGGGCCAGGCAGGGAGGCGTCAACGGACAGGACATCAGTGCGGAAGCAAGGGCCCGTGCCGAAGAGCGCAAGGCAGCCGGACAGGCCAACCGTCCCGAGAACGCCGGCCCCCCGGCGAACCCCGGTCCCCCGGCCGACGCGGGCTCTCAGAGCCAGGTCGGAATTGAGAAGGCCTCCGACACCCCGGCCGCAGGATTCATCCCCGAAAACGTTGCAGACGGCGCAAAGGGCAAGCCTGCCGGCACCCCCGGCGGCCGGCCGTAGCAAGAACGGTCACCGGAAAACCCATCCATTAGGCTGAACCGTGACGGTTCACGACCCGGACGGCTCTGGAGCGGCCCTCGCCATCGGCGGGGGCCGCTCTTCGAGGTTGTCGCTGCCTGAGCCGATCATCGGCGAACAATTCGAGTCCAACCTGGCCGCCGCGCGCACCGGCGCCGAATGGGCATGGACCAATTTGTACCGGCAACTGTCTCCGTTGGTGCTCGGATACCTGCGGGCCCAGCAGGTACCCGAGCCGGAGGATCTGACGGCCGAGGTCTTCTACCAGGTCGTCCGCTCGCTCGGAACGTTTCAAGGGGGCGAGGCCGAGTTCCGGTCGTGGGTCCTGGTCATCGCGCATCGCAAGCTGATCGACGACTACCGCTACCGTGGACGGCGCCCTGCCGAACCGGCCGGCTCGGAAGTCCTGGAGTCCCGAACCCCGACCGGGAACGTGGAGCAGGAGGCCCTGGACCGGCTGAGCGAGACCGACTTCAGACAGTTGCTGGCCGGCCTCACCACCGAGCAGCGAGACGTTCTGTTGTTGAGGATGCTGGGGGGCCTGTCGGTTCCCGAGGTTGCCGCAGCAATCGGCAAGCGGCCCGGGGCGGTTCAGGCAATGCAGCAAAGGGCTCTGGCGAAGCTGCGCAGGCGGCTGGCCTAGCGGGCAGTAGCGAACTCAACCGCCCGATACCGGCGGCGGGTCGGTGCGGCCGGTCCGTGTAGGATTCGGCCCAGGATCCCGGGGGTAGAAGACACGGCATGAACACCAGTCCGAACGGCGTTGTTCCGCGAGGATCGATCACCAAAGCGGCCCTGTGGATGATGGGCCTGTCGATTCTCTTCGTGTGGGTGCCGGTGCTCGGTCCCGGTGCCGCCGGCTTCGTAGGCGGAACCAAAGCCCGCACTCTCGGCAAGGCGATGATCGCCGCCCTGATCCCCGCAGTTCTACTCGGGCTGCTGGTGGCTCTCTTGCTGGCTGCATTTGACCTGCCGTTGATCGGTACGTTGGCGGGGGTCGGAATCGGGATCGCGATCCTGATCCAGGACATCCCGATGTTCATCGGTGCCGCCCTGGGTGCCGCGGTCACCCCCGACTGATCCCGATTCTCCCGGGACGGCGCTTCGTCCGGCGCCCTACACCTTGGAACGCAGCGGCGCCGCAGCATGGACCCACCGCTCGAGTTCGGTGAACATCGAACCGGCAGCCCGCTCCATCGCCGGGGTTGCTGTAACCCACCCATCGGGATCGGCGATGCTTTTGGCGTTGGCGATCGCAACACCCTCGGATATCGGCATCATCTTGAGCACGGACAGCACCGGTTTGAGCATCTGTGCCGCTCGGGTGCCTCCCGAGGCTCCCCCGTAGCAGACGATACCGGCGGGCTTGTACCTCCACTCCTGGTAGAGGAAGTCGATGGCGTTTTTCAGCGGTGCAGGAAATCCATGGTTGTACTCGGGAGTGACGAAGACCACCGCATCGAGCTCGTCCACCCGGGCGCTCCACTCCAGCGTGTGCCGCTGCGTGTAGTTGCGCAGGCGAGGATGGTCCGGCTCGTCCAGGAAGGGCAGATTAACCTCGGCCAGGTCGATCAGCTCCGTCTCGAACCCGCCGTAGTCGCCGGCCACTTTCAGCACCCACCTACCTATCGGCTCCCCGATACGGCACGGGCGGGTACTGCCGACTATGATGCCCAGTTTGGGTTGGCTCATTCGTTCTCCCCTTCCTTCGCCCAGCGAACCATCGGCTAGCGAGGCCCGGCCGGCGACTGGTCCTTCTCCAGGTGTTCGAGGCGCTTTTGCAGGCGACCGAGAGCTTCGCCGAAGATCTGAGCCTTGGCCTCGGTTCGGCGGTTGGCGCCGTGGGCGGCCGCGCGGCGGCCGGCTCGGCGGGCGGTCTGAATGTTCTGGCGGCCGGCCATGTCGGTGTACTTGCTTCGGGCCCGGCGGGTGCGGGTTATGACCTCGCCAAGTTGTTTCTTGTCAAGCGCTTTGATGCGGTCGTCGAGGCTTGCGCTGAAAAGCTGGAACTCGTCCCCGGTCAGCAGGGGCCGCGCCTGGGAGCGGTTATAGGTCATTGGGGTCCTCCGAAGAAAAGCTGATGGTCCCTAATTCCTACCCCCCCGGGAGGCGGCCTAAGCCGGGCCGGCCTCCGACCGGGCTCGCTCGAGTCCGTCCAGGATCAATTCCAACCCAAGGTCAAACTCCTTGCCGTAGTCGTAGCCGGGTTGCAAGACGTGCTCGGCGGTGAGCGCCCGCAGGTTCGGATACTCGTCCGGGGAGAGTGCCGCCAGGATCATCTCGGCCAGTTCCGCGGTCTGGTCCTCGGTTTCGAACGGCAGGTTCGCCTCCTGGAGCGCGAAGCCGTAGATATAGCTGTCGAGGACCGAGTATGCATGCGCCACCAACGCGATCGGAAAGCCGGCTTCCCGCAGACAGCCGATCACCGCGTCGTGGTGGCGCAGGGTAGCGGGACCGGGCGTGGTACGGGACTCCATCAAGCCGATTGCCCAGCGGTGGCGCTTCAACGCTCCCCGGGCCGAGCCCGCTCGCCGGCGCATTGCCATCCTCCAATCGCCGGAGGGTAGGTCGATCTCGCTGAACACCAGGTCGATCATGCCGTCGAGGAGAGCGTCCTTGTTGGCGACGTGGTTGTACAGAGACATCGCTTCCACCCCCAGCCGCTCGCCGAGCTTGCGCATGGTCAGCGAAGCGATTCCGCCTTCGTCGGCAAGCGCAACGGCGGCGCTCAAAACCCGCTCCCGGCTGAGCGGAATGCGAGCCGATGCGGCGTCGGTATCCTGCGCCATCTCCCCTACTCCAATCCGGGTGACTGCAACTTACATAGTAGATGCGCCCAACCCGCGGCTTTCCGATGGCCACGACTCATCAGCGGATCTCGCCCGCCGCCGGTTGACGTACTTACATTGTAAGCGTATTCTACTTACATTGTAAGGCCCGACGTTTAGAGGGAGGCCCAAGGTGAAGACCGAACCGCTGGACAGGATCGTGGGATCACAGGCTGTTTTACTGGACAGGATCGTGGGATCGCAGGCTGTTTTAGACGACGTCGAGCCGAAAAAGGCGGCTCGGTCCGCCGGCGGCGGACCCCGGCGCCGGCGCCTGGACGGCTCCCCACCCAGCGCCGGGTTGAAAGGACGGGGTCCGAGAATATCGGCGCGCAGGACCTCAGTGATCGTCGGCGTGTTGTTCTTCGTCCAGATGATCACGTTCATGATCGGCAGCTCGATGGTCCAGGCGTTCGTCGACGGCGGGGCCGGCAGAGCGACGCTGCTGGCCGGCGTACTCCTGGAGATGTGTTCCGGCCTCGCCATTGTCGGAATAGGCTTCTTGATGTATCCGATCCTGAAGACGGTCAACCAGAAGCTGGCCGTTTGGTACCCCGCTATGCGGGTAGCCGAGTTCGCGGTCTCGGCCGCGTGTGCCGCCTACTTGCTGACTCGGTTGGAGCCGGTCCCGAACTATCTGCTGTGGATCTACATTCCCACCGGTATCGGCGGCCTGGTTCTCACCTACCTGCTGTACGTGTCGAGATTGGTCCCCCGGCCCCTCGCGCTCCTCGGCCTCGTGGGCTACGGTCTGTTGCTGATGGGAGTGCCGGTTGACCTGTTCAGCTCGATCGACATGAACGAGGGGGCGGGGCTCGCCCTGCTGGCACCGGGCGGACTATTCGAGTTCGTGTTTTTCCCCATCTGGCTTATCGCCAGGGGGTTCAAGCTGCCCGGGGAAGCGGCCGGATAGCCGGCAGCACGGCGGAGCGATCGTTCAGAAGGAAGGCAACGACCCGAGCTGCCGCCCGCCGGTTAGTCGTTTGCCAGGAAGTGGTCGGCGGCGGCTTCAACGAGCATGTCGAAGTCGCCGTAGTCGATGAAGATCGCATCCTCGTCGGGCTGGGGGCTGCAGTCGGGGTCCAGGCGGGCACCCTTCTCTACGTGGGCTTTCACCAGCTCTTTGGTGCATTCCGATAATACGGCCTCGTTGTACTTGACGCCTCGTTTGGCGATCTGCTGGGACAGTTGAATCCGGGTGGCCAGGGTAACGGTCACCTGGATACACCCGGGAGAGGGCACGTCGGTTACCACGTACGTTGCACGAAATCTCGATTTGCCCGTTTCCCGCAGAAAGGGCCTACGCACCTCAATGTTCAGTGGCTTCCTCCTACGTCAAAGGGGACCGATGGCGGGTGCAGGCGATTTGCCGAACCACCAACGCCCCTGCACCTGCCATTCGAACGATGGGGAGTATAACTCTGCGCTCCCGAAAGCGGTTGCCGACTTCTGGCCCGGCGTCAGGGCTGCAAGAGCCCGGTCGTCGGCGACTTTCACAGGACCGCCCGGTCCTTGGGCATGAGGATCCAAAGCACGATGTAGGCGATCTCGCCGGCGCCGAAGAGCCCGAAAAGCAAGAACACGAATCGGACCATGCCAACACTCCAGCCGTAATGCTCGGCGAGCCCTCCGCATACGCCGGCGATCACCCGGCGGTTTCTCGAGCGTGTGAGTTTCGTTGCCATCGCCTGTCTCCCTCCGTCGAAGTGAAACGCCCGCCCGCATCGGGAAACCGTTGTCTAGCCGACTTCCCTCACCCCAGGGTAAGGCCTCCCAGGCCGGACCCTGCACGACTCGCGGCTGCAGCGAGACCGGGCGGCGCTGGAGACAGTCTGGGCTAAGGTGGATATCAGCCGGTCGAGGCAGCGAGTCTTGCGCGCAACCGCTCGGTATCGTCGGGGGTCCAGCCTTCCGGGGCCGCGATGGCGGCCCAGGCATCGACCACCATGTCGCCGTAGTCGTGACCGTGACCGGTGGGCACCCGGCTGGCAGTACCCAGGTCGGCGCTCAACTGCCAGAAGGTCACCAGCGGAAACCACCGGACCGACGGAAGCACGTCCTCGCCCCGAGGCTCCTCGAGCCAATCCGGACGGCGAAGGATCATCCGAGGCGACCACCACACGATCGGATCCGACGTATGTTGCAGGTAGACGACCCGGGGCTTGTACCAGGGCGCGTCGGGGCGTTCGAGGTCGGCGGGTTTCGATGCGAACCGCACGGTACCTCCGCCGTCGTAGACCGGCAGGGCCTCCGGCGTGCCGGGGTCCCGTCGTTCGGTGAAGGAACGCCACAGGTTGCTGAAATTGGGCGGGCCGACAAAAAGCACCCCGTCGGTGCGGTTGCGAATGTCGGCGATACCGCTGAAAGCCGCATCGGCGCCGTCGGCCCCCAGGCTCTCGCCGAAAACCAGCAACAGCGGCCGGGCGTCCTCCGGGAGCAGTGACCACCGGTCGTGGATCGCATTGAACAGCTCGGATCCGGCCTCTCGCCCTCGACCGGAGTCGACGAGAAAAGAAACCCAGCTCGGCAGATACGAGTACTGGGACGCGGCCAGCGCGGTGTCGCCGTCCCACAGGTACTCGAGCGCCGCGGCCGCCTGCGGATTGATCCATCCGGTGCCCGTGGTCGTCATGACGCAAAGGACCGACCGCTCGAAAGCTCCGGTGCGCTCCAACTCTTCAACGACGATCCTGGCCCGGCTGACGGCGTCGGGTGCCGACTCGAGACCCGCGTAGACCCGGATGGGCTCCGTGCCGAGGCCGCCCGTCCCGGCGGCCGGCCCCGCCGACGGTCCACCGGCTACGAATGCACGACCCTGCTTGCCGAGTTCCTCGAACGTCACGATCGACTCTGCCGAGCCCGACCGCATCGGCGAGCCGGGAGGCGAGACGTCTTCTTCGATCACCTCGTCGGCGATCCTAAAGCTCTCGTCGGCAGCCGAAAACAGGCTATCGACGACGATCCCGTCGAGTATGCCGATCACAAGTATCGTCACCACTACCCCGCCGATAACCTTGGCGATCCGAGGGTGAAGCCAACGGCTCAAGCGGGAGGATATCGAGCGGGCGGCCACCCGAAGCCCGCGGCCGATGGCGACCAACAGACCGGCGACAACCATTGCAAACAGGGTCCCGCCCAGGTAGGCCCACGGCGACGGCACGGGCAAGCCCATCAGCTCGTGAAGCTCACGTTGCCATCGCCCACCGTAGAGGGTCATTGCCGCCACGGCAACGGGGCCGGCAAGGGTCAGCACCCACCAGGACGCTTTTTTCACCCTGTGCGAAGGCTCAGGCGGAGGCAGGGCACGCCACAGGTGGCTGATCAGCGTGCCCAGGCCGTACCCCAGGGCGGCGGCAATTCCACCGACCAGGCCCTGCCCCTCCCAGTGGCGGGGTATCAGCGACGGGGTGTTCGACATCGCGAAAAAGGCAATCGCGCCCAGAAATCCGACGAACGGCGGGCGCCGGGTCATGATGTTCGCCGGCCGGGCTCGTGGCTGCGCCGGCTGAGGTGACGCCGGCATCCCGGCATCTTCAGCAGCCGGGCTGTCCTTCGGTGGGTCATCCGTTGGACGTACGGGGACTTGTTTCACGGCACCTCGAGCGGCCCGTCTTGGCGAGCCTCGTTGGAGTCAGGGCCTCCCCAGTCTGCCCCCTCCCGCTGCCGGGCGCATCATCCTGGTGCGTCTGGGTAAACCAGGCGATAGGGATTGACCGGTGTAGGAACTGTCAGCCAGAACAGCCTAGACGGCCACGGGCGATACGGGGGCAGGCATGGACGGGGAAAGCTCGGCCGAGCGAGCCGCGCGGCGGCACCTGTGGCAGCACTTCAACCATCCTCCAACCGAAGACTCACCGGCGCCGTTGATGATCGAGCGGGGCGAAGGATGCTACCTGGGGGACGTCAAAGGCACGCGTTACCTGGACGGTATGGCGGGCCTTTACGCGGTCCAGGCGGGCCACGGCCGCGCCGAGATCGCCGAAGCTGCGGCCGCACAGGCCTCCAGACTCGGCTTCGTCCCCATCTGGAGCAATAACCACCCGCCGGCCGCGTTGCTGGCCCAACGCATTGCCGGCCTGGCCCCCGGGGACCTGAACCGGGTGTTCTTCACCACAGGTGGGGGCGATGCGGTGGAAGCGGCGTGGAAGCTGGCTCACCAGTACTTTTCGCTCATCGGACAGCCGGAGCGGACCAGGGTCATCGCCCGCAAGATGGGGTACCACGGGACCGGGCTCGGCGCCCTTTCGATCACCGGCCTGGATTCATTGAAGGAACCGTTCGCCCCCCTGCTCAAAGACCTGACTTCCCACGTTGCCGCCGCCCATCGCAGCCAGTGCGGTCTGTGCGGCGTACAGGATGCCTGCACCTTGGCCTGCGCCGACGAGATAGAGCAGGCGATCCTGTCGCACGGCCCGCAAACCGTTGCAATGGTGGTTCTTGAGCCGGTTCAGGTAAGAGGCGGCTGCCTGGTGCCGGCGGAGGGCTACTTCGCCCGAGTCCGCGAGATCTGCGACCGGCACGGCGTCCTGCTGGTGTCCGAGGAGGCGATCTGCGCGTTCGGCCGGCTCGGCGAGTGGTTCGGCTGCAGCCGGCTGGGCTACCAACCCGACATGGTCACCTTCGCCAAGGGGGTCACCTCGGGGTACGCGCCGTTGGGTGGAGTGGTGATCAGCGACCGGATCGCCGGACCCTTCCTCGACGACCAGTCTTCGTTCACCCACGGAGTGACCTTCGCCGGGCATCCGGTTTCGTGCGCGGTGGCGCTGGCGAACATCGACCTGATGGAGCGGGAAGGGATAAACCAACGGGTTCTTTCCCTGGAGGGCGAGTTCCGGGGTCGGCTCGAGAGCCTGTCGGATCACCCCCTGGCCGGCGAAATCCGCGGGATGGGGTACTTCTACGCCGTGGAACTGAGCAAGGACGGCGGGCCCCTGTCCGAAGACGAGCGTGACTGGCTGATGCAGAGCTTCCTCAGCCGCCGGCTCCCGGAACTGGGGCTCATCTGCCGGCTTGACGACCTGGGACCCGCCATCGGGGTCTCCCCTCCCCTGATCGCCGGGCCGGCCGAGTTCCACGAGATCGCCCGTATCATCCGCCAGGGGCTGGACGAAGCCTGGGAGCACGTGAAGACCGGCAACCTCAAGATCGAGAACCCAGCCACCAAGCGGATGCCGGCCGCCACCGCCTGAACGGCTCCGGCAGCCGGTCACGCTCAGTAGGTCCCGGTGAGAATCACCTCCAGGCACGCTTCCGGATGCTCCTTCTCGAATCTGTGAAGCCAGAACATCGACTCGAACAGAGCGAGCCTGGTGCCGTCACGCCGCTTGAGCACGGTGGTGCCGGAAACGCCGTTCAACTGCGCCGCCGTGGCCTCGTCCGTGCGGCGGGCGAGGGTGTGCGGGGTAGGTGACAGGTCCACTGCGGCGCCGAACTCGTGCTCGAGCCGGTGGGCGAAGACCTCGAACTGCATCTGCCCGACGGCGGCCAGGATGGGCACCGGTCCCTCGTCCAGGTCGTACAGCACCTGAACCACACCCTCCTGTTCCATCTGCTCGAGGCCCCGGCGAAACTGCTTGTAGCGGCCCGAATCCCGCGCCCGCGCCCGTACGAACAGCTCGGGAGCGAAGGTGGGGATTGCCGGGTAGGTGACCGGGTCGCTCTCGTAGAGCGTGTCGCCGATTCGCAACCCGCTCGCGTTGACCAGCCCGATGATGTCCCCCGGGTAGGCCTCATCGATGGTCTCCCGGTCGGCGCCGAAGACCGAGGAGGCGTACTTGGTGGCAAAGGGCCGGCCGGTAGCGGCATGGGTGACCACCATGCCCCGCTCGAAGCGGCCGGAGCAGACCCTCACAAATGCCACGTGGTCACGGTGAGCCGGGTTCATGTTGGCCTGGATCTTGAAGACGAACCCCGACAGCGGGGCATCCAGGGACCTGAGGTTTCCGGCGTCGTCCGCCCGGGGCGCCGGCGAGGGGGCCAGGTCCACCACCGCATCCAGCAGGTGGCGTACCCCGAAGTTGGTCAGCGCCGAGCCCACGAACATCGGGCTGCTCTCGCCCGAGAGGAACGACTTCACGTCCAGCTCGGCGCTGACCAACTTCGGGGTACGCCACCTGCTCGATGCGGTGGTGGAC
>DATLGP010000375.1:0-1788 GCA_035540395.1 Actinomycetota bacterium | reverse complement strand
CCGCCCGGCCAGCGGTGGTCAGCGCAGTGACGACCGCTTCCTCGGTCTCCATGCCCACGGCCAGGTTCTGCCGGTACCGGGTGACTATGAACAGGGCGTAGTCGATGCCCACCCCCAGACCGACCATGGCCGCCACCAGCGGAGCGAAGGTCGCAACCTCCATGTACCGGGCGAGTAGCCCGATCCCGGTGAGGCTGATCCCCAGGCCGAACAGAGCCATGAAGATCGGAAGGCCCATGGCAAGGACCGATCCGAACGACACGAGCAGGATCAAAACCGCGGCCGCAAGGCCGATCTTTTCTTCCCTGCCTCCCGGCGGCGCGATCTCCTGAAAGACGAAGCCCCCGTACTCCACGGTCAGCGTGCGGTCGGGATTAACCGCATCGTTGACCGCTTCCTGGATCTCATCGGAAAGCTCGGCGGGCAACTCCTGGCCGCCCCGGTCGAACTGAAGCTCGGCGTAGGCAATCCTTCCGGCGAACTCGCCCGATTGGGCAACCTGGCGTGCGCCCTCTGGGCTGTAGGGGCTGGTGATGTCGATCAGGTACTGGCCGGAAACCTCCCGCGCCGCTTCGAATCCGGCCTCCATGCGATCTTGAACCGCCGCAACGCCGTCCTCGGCCAGGAATACGATCTGGCCGACGTCGCCGGCCCGGGCCGGCATTCTTTCCTCCAACAGGTCGAAGGTTGCCTGGGTCTCGGTCCCCGGGAGGCTGATGTTGTTGGCGAGATTGCCCCCGAATTCACGGCTTGCCAGTACGGTGCCGGCCAGGAGGAGGATCCAGATGAACAGGGTGACCCACCGGTGCCGGTAGCTGAACCGGGCAAGACCTTTAAGCAACTTCGACCTCCAGATCCGTCAAAGGGTTGGGGTTCCTCCGAGCAGCCGGAGGACTGACGTCTGGATATTATGCGGGCCGGACGGAGTTTCGGAAACGGGGAGAAATCCCGAAGTCCATGCGTGAATCGTCGGTAGCGGGGGACTAGCTCCCGTGCTTGTCGTGGTGGATCTTCACACCTTCGAGGAAGGTGTTCCATCCCAGCAGCGCGCACTTGATGCGAACCGGGTACTTCTGGACTCCCTGCAGCGCCAGAAGATCGCCCAACGAGTCCTCGTCCTCGGGGTTTTCGCCCTGCATCATGGACTTGAACGAGTTCGCAAGCTCCTCGGCCTGGGCCACCGACAGGCCCTTGAGCTTCTCGGTCATCATCGAAACGGAGGCCTGCGAGATCGAACATCCCCGGCCCTCGAAGCCGACGTTGGTGACCTTGCCGTCCTCAATGTCCACGTAGAGGTCTATCTCGTCGCCGCACAAAGGGTTGTCGCGGTGCAGGTGGACATCGGCACCTTCGATCTTGGTCCGGTTACGCGGCGTCCGGTAATGGTCGAGGATTACTTCCTTATAAAGGTCTTCGAGATCGCTCAAACGGGTGCCTCCTTAACCGAACATCTCTCGGCAACTCTCCAAAGCGTCGACCAGGGCATCGACGTCGCTGGGAGTGTTGTAGATGTAGAAAGAAGCGCGATTCGTCGCGCTCACTCCAAGTTTACGCATCAGCGGCTTGGCGCAATGATGCCCGGCCCGAATGGCCACCCCTTTGCCGTCCATGATCGTGCCGACATCGTGCGGGTGGATGTCGCCGATATTGAACGAAACCAGTCCCGCCTTGTTGGCGGCGTCCTTCGGGCCGTAGACCGTTATGTCGGGGATGGCCGCCAGCCGCTCCAGGGCGTACCTCGTGATTTCGACCTCGTGCCGGCGGATGGCATCCCAGCCGATGGCGTTC
>DATLGP010000374.1:0-1741 GCA_035540395.1 Actinomycetota bacterium | reverse complement strand
AGGGCGCCTATCACCTCATCGCCGCGCACCAGCGGCACGTAGGAGTTGAACCGGTCCTGGCCGCCCACCTGGGCCAGTATCGAGATGCGCCTTCCACTCTCGAACAGGGTGCTCACATTGCCGCGAGAGGTTGGGATGATTCCATCGGATACGTCAGAAGTCCCCGCCAGCACTTCGTTGCGGGTGATCAAAAAGACCTCGCCTTCGGAGCGCTGCTCCTGCAGGTACTCCAGGTCTATCAACCGCCCGGCGGCCAGCACACCGACCATCTCCGAGTTCTCCGGGTTGAAGACCGGCGCCACCCCGATAGCCGCGATCTTGCCCGGTCCCAGGGTGTCCACCGACTCCCCCGCGTCGCCCCGGGCAAGTGCGCTTTGAACGATTTCGGTGCCTACGAGGTTCAGGGCATCCGCCACCGCGAGGTTGTCCCGGCCTCCCGGGCCCACTGCGGAGACCGCGAGAAGCGCTCCCTGCGGGTCGAGCGCCGCCATGAAGTCCGCGGTGTCGAAGACCTGGCCCGGTCCTTGCAGCCGCTCGAGAACCTGAGTGAGCGCCGCCGGCCGGGTCGCGAACACCTGGCGCACGCTTTCGCTTCTGGCCACCTGCTGGGCCTGGCTCCTTGCCTCATCCATTACCCCTCGCAGGATCCTCTGCTGGACCTCACCCTCTCGCTGGGCCCGGTTCAGCAGTTCCTGGGTGAAGTTGTTGGTGAACACCTGGGTCATCGAACCGGAGATCGCCACTACCACCACCAGCATCAGGCCGGTGAACACCGCCACGACCCGGGCCTGGATCGAGGTCCTGACAACCTGGCCGAGCCAGGCCAGGACCGCAAGGCCCCCGGCAAGGCGCAGCCCATGGACGGCGAACCACAGTCCTCCCGGGGATTCGGTGCTGAGGCCGTCCACCGCCACGAAGGCGACCTCAGAAGTAGCGAAGAGGCCGAGCGCCAGGATGAGGCGGCGGACGGCGGGAACGACGGGGGGCCGCTCGGTTATTCCTTCCGCCCCCGGAAGCCCGCGAACAGGTACGGAAGAACTGGCTTGAGAAGGAGGGCTCGGCTTGTTCTTGGCCAGCGCTAGCGGCTGAATGCTGGCGACCAACAGTGCGTAGGCCGCCATCCGGAAGGTGATGGCTACCGGACTCTGCTCGGAGGCGGCTATCAGGGAGCCGTGAAGAAGCTCCCCCAATGCAAGCAAGGCCCAGCCGAGGCCGAAGGCGAAACGGCGCGCGGTTCCTTCCGGCACATACTGTGGCCGGTAGATGGTGACCCAAGTCCCCCCCAACGCCGCCACGGTAACCAGGAAGGTGGCGGCGAAGTGGAATGGAGCCGGCAGTAGATCCATCGCCTCAATTTACGCTCTGTCGCGATAAGCGCATACCTATCTCGGCATGAACTGGGATTTCGTTAAGGCCATTTAGCTCTTTTGTTCAGCTTTTTTCGCATCTTCTGCCGGAGGCAGCTGCCGCAACTCGCCGATCGCCTCCTTCAGCGTGGACACACCGATGACTTGCATGCCGTCGCCGGCCGCCTCCCGCGCCGCCTCGGCCTCCTGCTTGGGCACCATGAACACCTGGGCCCCAATTCGGCCGGCCGCCCTTACCTTGAGCCCCACCGAACCGACGGTTCCCACCACCCCGATGCGGTTTTCGTTGTCGATGGTGCCGGTTCCGGCAATGATCCATCCCTTAGTCAGGTCCTCGGGAACCAGCCGGTCGTAGATGGACAACGAGTACATCA
>DATLGP010000373.1:0-2697 GCA_035540395.1 Actinomycetota bacterium | reverse complement strand
GGTGTCATTTATAACCGGGCGCCCGAAGCTGCGCGCCGGAGGCGGCGCTCAGTGCACCAGACCGAAGATCCGCTGGCAGCGCAGGGCGGCGTCCGGGTTGCCGCTCATCTCGGCCCGGCCGGCCTTCACGGCCTCCAGCGGATCGACCTGGTGGGCTCCGATGGCCATCAGCGTGGCGCTGTCGGTCTTGTAGACCAGATCCGGGTCGGCGGCCGGCCCCCGGGCGGTTAGCAGCGACCCGTCGTCCACGACCAGGTGGAACACCTCGCCGTCGATGTGGAGCTCGTAGGTTTCGGCGACCCCGGCTGCCGCCCGAGGGTTGAAGGTCTGGCGCATCGCCAGGACCCCCCAGCCGGGGGCCGCTCCCCCCTGCGCCAGCTCGCCGGGATGCGGCTGGGGGAGGCCCAGGATGTCGACCACCCGAAGCGCCGCGGCAACGTCCCCCTCGACCCGGGCCCTTCCGCTCACCACGGCTTCCAGCGGGCTCAGCTGGTGGGCTCCGATCGCGAGGAACGTCTCGAGGTCGGTGTCCAGGATCACGTCCGGGTCGGAGGCGTTGCCCTGGCGGGCCTCCATGGTTCCGTCGTTCACGACGATGTGAAAAACATCGGCGCCGATACGCAGCTCGTAGGTCTCCCGGACTCCCCTGGCCGCCTCGGGCTGGAAGGTTGCCCGCATCGCCAGGACGCCCCAGCCGGGACGCAGGACGTCGTCAACCGCCGGCTGGGCCAAAAACTGCATCCCCCAGCGGGCCAGGGCGATCAGCGGCTCCTCCAGGGCCCGCCCCCGGTCGGTCAACTCGTACACCGCCGACCCGGCGGGCGGGGGCAGAGTCCTGACGTCCACCAGTCTCTGCTCCTTCAGCATCTTCAGGCGAGCCGCCAGCAGGTTGGTGCCGATACCGGGAAGACCGTCCAGCAGGTCCTTGTATCGCTTGGGTCCCAGCAGCAGATCGCGGACGATCAGCAACGTCCACCGCTCCCCCACCAGGTCCAGCGCACGGGCCAGCCCCTCGAACTGCCCGTAGGTCCTTCCGGCCACCGTCATTCTCCTAGCCAAAGGTT
Organism: Actinomycetota bacterium; assembly: GCA_035540395.1. Classification (GTDB taxonomy): domain Bacteria; phylum Actinomycetota; class CADDZG01; order JAHWKV01; family JAHWKV01; genus JAJCYE01. The sequence continues at coordinate 1,633 of DATLGP010000373.1, read as the reverse complement.
ACTTTAAAAAGCTATAGTGCTCACTATAGGTTGTCAGCACCAGCCGCACCCGTCCAATACAGTAATGGGAGGCGCACGATGAGCAAAGACCCCGAGCACCAGTACGACGTTGTCATTGTCGGAGCGAGCCTCGCCGGCTCGGTTGCGGCCACTCTCTACTCACGCCGCGGCCTCAGCGTTGCTCTGGTGGAGCGCCACTCCGACCCCCACGCTTTCAAGCGCGTGTGTACCCACCTCATCCAGGCCAGCGCCACCCCGATGATGCGCCGCCACGGCCTGGACAAGGTTCTGGAGGACGCCGGAGCGATCCGCTACAAACTGCAGGCGTGGACGCGGTGGGGCTGGGTGGCGCCCCCCCAGTTCCAGTCGCCGGAGACCGCCGAGGACTACGGGTACAACCTGCGGCGCGAGACCATGGACCCGCTTCTGCGCCGCCTGGCCGCCGAGTCGCCGGGGGTGGAACTCAAGATGGGCCATACCGTTGAGACCCTGATCCGGGACGGCGGCCGGGTAACCGGCGTGACGGTACGGGACCAGGCCGGCAACCGGGCCGCCATAACCGCCCGGCTCGTCGTGGCAGCAGATGGCCGCAACTCCCAGACCGCCGACCTCGCCGGCGTGGGAGCGTGGACCATCCCGAACCATCGTGTCGCCTACGGTGCCTACTACCGCAACCTCCCGACACACGTCGACACCGCGCGGCTGTGGTTCCTGGAGCCGGACATCGCCTACATCTTCCCCACCGACGACGGCCAGTCAATCGTCGCCACGATGTTTCCCCGGGAGAAACTGCCCCTGCTCAAAAGCAAGCTGCACCACGACTTCGCCGGAATCTTCAAAGACGTGCCCGACTTTCCGAGCCTTGAGGGCGCCGAGATGGTGGGCAACGTGATCGGCATGGCCAACATGCCCAACCAGTGGCGCAAGAGTCCGCCCGATGGCCTGGTGTTCGTGGGCGACGCCGCGGTAGCCGCCGACCCGCTGTTCGGCGTCGGCTGCGGCTGGGGCTTCCAGTCGGCCGAGTGGCTTGTCGACGCCACCGCCCCCGCCCTGGCTGCCGGGGGCGATGCCGCACCCGCGGTCGCCGCCTACCGCAAGCGCCTGCGCAAGGGACTGCTCGGCCACTACCTGATGATTGCCGACTACTCGCGGGCCCGCCAGTTCAACCCGGGCGAGAAGCTGTTCTTCTCCGGGGCCGCCCGTGACGACAAGACCGCCTACAAGTTCGGCCAGCTGGGCGCCCGGGTCGCCCCGGCACGGGGGTTCTTCTCGCCGGTGACCATGACCCGGGCCGCCGCGGTCAACCTGCGCCACCGCGCCGGCAAGGCGCCCGCCCCCCGCGGACTCGCCCTGGGCGGGCGAACCGAGATCACCGTCAACGGAATCACCTCCCCGCTGCTGCAGGCCGGACCGGCCGATAGCGAGGAAGCGGTGGTCTTCGTGCACGGCAACCCCGGATCCTCCGAGGACTTCGACGAGTTGCTGCAGAAGGCCGGAAGCTTCGCTCGGGCGGTGGCTTTCGACCTGCCCGGATTCGGGCGGGCCGGCAAGCCGGAAGGTTTCGACTACACGGTCGACGGCTACGCCCGCCACCTGCAGGCCGCGCTGGATAAACTCGGCATCCGCAGGGTCC
>DATLGP010000372.1:0-5438 GCA_035540395.1 Actinomycetota bacterium | reverse complement strand
CCACCCCACCGCCCACGGTTGCCGGGATTGCCACCGAGAACTCCATGCCGGACAGCCCCCGGCGCCGCGCCCAGTTTGCGACCTGGGGAAGGTTCGCACCACCCCCCGCCTCCACGCCGTCGTCTTCGGCCGCCCTGATCCATTCGAAGCCCTTCCCCATCCGGATCACCACTCCCGGGAAGCCGTCGTCGCCGATGAGCACGTTGGTCCCCCGGCCCAGGACCAGCACATCCAGACCCAGGCGGGCAACCGCCGCGCCGGTCACCTCCAGGTCCTTCTCGGCCCGGGGCTCCACCAGCACCCCGGCCGGGCCGCCCACCCGGAAGGAAGTGAACGGAGCGAGTGGTTCCTTGAAGGCCACCCTGCCCTCGGCGTGGGCGCCAATCTCGTCGGCGGCCAGGCGCAGACGCTTCTCGAGGTCCGGGTCCGCGGGGTCCGTCGGGTCTTTCACCATTGCTCCGGCGGAGCGCCCGACAGGCGGTCGTGCAGGGTGGTCACATCACCGGCTCCCAAGGTGAGGATCAGGTCGTCGGCCCGGACCACGCTCCGCAGGAAGCGGGCGGCTTCATCCAGCCGGGGGAGGTAGGCAACCCGGCGGCCGGGAACTGCATCGCATATCGACTCGACGATCAGCTTGCCGGTGACGCCCGGCACCGGCTGCTCGCGGGCGCCGTAGACGTCGGTGACCACAATGAGATCGGCAGCGGAAAGAGCTACTCCGAACTCCCTCGACAAAGCCTGGGTACGGCTGTACAGATGGGGCTGGAAGACGGCGATCACCCTCTTCCACGGGCCCCACCGGGCGGCGGCGAGGGTGGCGTCGATCTCGGCGGGATGGTGGGCGTAGTCGTCCACCAGGTGTGCGTCCCCCAGCCGGCCCCGGTACTCGAATCGCCTGCTGACACCGCCGAAGGCGGCGAGTCCGGCGGCGACGACCGGCACCGTGAGGCCGAGCTTCAGGCAGGCCGCTGCGGCGCCCAGGGCGTTTTGCACGTTGTGGCGGCCGGTTACCTGCAGATGGACCACGCCCTCGTCACGGCCTTCGACGAACAACCGGAAATCCGAACCCCCGGCGCCCGACTCGAGCCCATCGGCGCGAACGCCGGCGTCGGGGTGGAACCCGTAGGTGAAGGTTTCCAGCGGCCGGGAGACGTCCATGGCCCGCCGGTCGTCGGCACACACGATCACAGCTTCGGAGGAACGGGACATGAAGGTTGAGAAAGCTTGCTTGAGGGAGTCCCAGCTGTCGTAATGGTCCACGTGGTCCCGGTCGATGTTGGTCACCACCGAAACCGAAGGCCGCAGCCAGAGGAAGGAGCGGTAGGCCTCGTCGGCCTCAACCACCGCCACGTCGCCGCCGCCCAGATGGCCTCCCGAGCCGCGGCCTGCCAGGTCCGAGCCGAGAAGGTAGGTGGGGTCCAGACCGGCATGGGCCAGGATCGTGGCCACCATGCCCGACGTCGTCGTCTTGCCGTGGGTCCCGCTCACCGCCACGGTGCGCAGCCCCTCCACCATGCGAGCCAGGGCCTCGCCCCGCCACAGAATGGGCGTCGCGCCGGCCCGGGCGGCTTCCACCTCGGGATTGCCCGGCGCCACCGCGTTCGAGACGATCAGGACGTCGGCTCCCTCGGCCTGATGGGCCCGGTGGCCGACATCGGCCCTGACCCCCATGGCCCGCAGGCTTGACAGCACGGCCGACTCCCTCAGGTCCGAGCCGGTAACCGTGACGCCCGCCTGGGTCAGCACCCGGGCAATCGCACTCATTCCTGCGCCTCCCAGGCCGACCAGGTGAACCTTGCGCCACGCCGGGTCCAGGTGCAACATTTAGGCGGCACCGTGTCCGCGGCCGGCGGTGGCCACCACCAGCTCGGCGAATCGCTCCGCCGCATCCGGGCGGGCCAAAGACCGCACACCCCGGGCCAGGGATTCCAGCCCTGCCCGGTCCCGAATAAGACTCTCAACCTCCTTAACTACTACTTGAGGGTTAAGGTTTGCGTTTAGCACCATCCGGGCCCCGCCGGCTTCAACCACAGCTTCAGCGTTCTTCCTTTGGTCGTCGTCCAACGAGATCGGCAGCGGCACCAAGACGGCCGGAAGGCCGACTGCGGCGAGCTCGGCCACAGTCGAAGCCCCGGAACGGCACAGCGCCAGATCGCTGCAAGCGTAAGCCAGTTCCATGGAATCGGTGTACCCGACCACCCGGTAGATCAGCGAATCGCCGGGGTCCCTGCGTTCGTCTACGGCCTTGGCCACCGACCCGGCGTTGCGCGGTCCGGCCAGGTGGAGGATCTGCAGGTCGGAGCTCCTCCAATGATCGTAGGTGCCGGCGACCGCCTCGTTGATGCTTTGGGCTCCCTGGCTACCGCCGAAGACCAGCAGGACCGGCCGGTCCGGCTCGACGCCGAACTCGGCACAGCCCGCCGGCTTCAGCGCTTGTTTGTCAAAGTCCTTCAGGACATCCCGGACCGGGTTGCCGACCAGCACCGCCCCCGGCCCGAAGAACCTCTCGGTGCCGGGAAAGCTCACCCCGACGGCAGAGGCGAACCGGCGGGCCACCCGGTTCGCCAGGCCGGGGACACTGTTCTGCTCATGCAGCACCAGGGGAACCCGGGTCAGACGGGCCGCGGCGGCCGCCGGGAGGCTGACGTAGCCGCCGGTGCCTACCACGACGTGCGGCCGGAAGCGGCGTACGATCGCCAGGGAGCGGATCGTCGCGGTCCCCAGCTTCGCCGCCGCCCTGAGGTTACGGGGGGTCAATTTACCCGGACCCCTGCCTATCACCCGAACCGCCGCAAACGGGTAACCGCTTTTCGGTACGATCCGGGCCTCGGGGCCGTTGGGTGTCCCGATAAACATGACCTGCGCTCCGCCCAGCCGCAGCCGGTCCGCCAGTGCCAGCCCCGGGGAAAGGTGACCGGTGGTGCCGCCGCCGGCGACAATCACCCGTAAAGATGCCCCGTTGCCGGCTTCAACCTTGGCTTTACCCTCCGGCTCCACCTTAACCCTTGACTGTAGCTTGAGTGTTATCGCCGGGACTCTGGCGGGCTGGAGTGCGCTTTCCCCGCTTGGCAATGGAGAGCAGCACTCCCACCGAGGCCATGGTCAACACCAGCGAAGAGCTGCCGAACGAGATCAGTGGAAGCGGAACTCCGGTGATCGGAAGCAGGCCGGAGATCGCTCCCATGTTGATCAGCGCCTGCATCCCGATCACGCCGGTAATGCCGCCCGCCAGCAGCATGCCGAATCGGTCGGGCGCCTGCCGGGCAATCCGGATCCCGAGATAAAGCAGAAGAACGAACAGCAGGAGTACGGTAAGGGTTCCCGCCAGCCCCAGCTCCTCCCCCACGATCGCGTAGATGAAGTCGGTGTGAGCGTTAGGGACGTATGACCACTTCTGCCTGCTGGCGCCGAGGCCGAGGCCGAAGAAGCCTCCGCTGCCCAGGGCGATCTGACCCTGTATGACCTGGTAGCCGCTGTCCCAGGGATCGGCCCAGGGGTTCAGGAAGGAGAAGACCCGCTCCCGCCGGTAGGACCGGGTGAACGCCAGGACGACAACCGAGATCAGGCCCCCGAGACTCAGCAGCCCGATGTGCGGAAGCCGTGCGCCGGCCAGGAACAGAACCACCAGGACCGAGCCGCCCAGGATGATGGTCGTTCCGAGGTCGGGCTGGGCGACAACGAGCAGGGCGATCAATCCGGTCATCGGCAGCACGGGGATCGCCAGCTCCCTCGGGTCCCGGATCTTTACTCCCTTCGCCTCCAGCACGGACGCCGCAAAAAGAATGAGCGTGAGCTTTGCCATCTCTGAAGGCTGGATGCTCACCGGTCCCATGATCAGCCACCGGCTCGAACCGCCGCGAGTGGACCCAAGGCCCGGCATGATCACCGCAACCAGCAGCGCGACGTTGAAGGCCAAAAGCGGCCGGGACAGCGGCCGCAGCTTGCGGTAGTCGCTGCGGGCCATGACGGCCATCGCAAACAGCCCCAGGCCGAAGCCGACCATCTGACGGTTGAAGTACGAGAACGAAGTTCCGAAACGGCTGTAGGCCTGGATGGACGAAGCCGACAGGATCATCACCAGCCCGATGCTCACCAGTGCAAGGCAGGTGAGAAGCAGGGGAAGGTGCGGCTTGTCGAACACCCGACCCAGCCGGGGCCGTGGAGCAGCCGGCGGCGGGCCGGCGGTGGCCGAAGTCACAGGGACAGCACCGCCCGGCGGAAACGGCTTCCCCGCTCGGCGTAGTCGGAGTACTGGTCAAGGCTGGAGCACGCCGGCGACAGCAGCACGGTGTCACCGGGCCGCGCGATGCCGGCAGCCAGACGGACGGCTTCCTCCACGTCGGCCGCTTCCGCCGGATCCATGCCGGCAAAGACCTTCTTCAACTCCATCGCAGCTTCTCCCATAACCACCAGGCCGGACAGCCGGCCGGCAACCTCAGCCAGCGGTGACAGGTCCAGGCCTTTGGCCCGACCCCCGGCAACCAGCACCACATTGCGGGTTCCCCTCATCGCAAGCAGGGTTGCATGTGGGTTGGTGGCCTTCGAGTCGTCCACATACCTCACCCCGTCTACGGTGGCGACCAGCTCCATCCGGTGCGGCAGGTTGCCGAACCTCGCTGCCACCGAGGCAATCGCCTGCGGCTGCACCCCGACCTTGCCGGCAGCCAGAGCCGCCGCCATCACATTCTCAAGGTTGTGCAGCCCCTCCATGCGGATATCCGAAAGGTTGGTCAGTGCCGTGGACCGAATCCCGTCGAAAGCTTCCACCCGGTCGCCGGAAACCCCGGCCACCAGAGCCGGGGCCCGGCCCAGGGCCAGCTTCAGCCTGGCCCAGACCTCCTCGGGGGCGTCCAGGCCGAACCCGGCCACCTCGGCCTTCGATCCCGCGGCGATGGCCAGGCACCCGGGGTCGTCCACCCGGATCACCAGCCGGTCGGACGAGGTCTGGTTCTCGGTGATCCTGGCCTTGGCCGCCAGGTACTCCTCGTAGCCGTTGTGCCAGTCGTAGTGATCTGCAGCGACGTTGAGCACCACCGCCACCGCCGGCCGGAACCGTTCGATGAAGGCGAGCTGGAAGCTGGAGACCTCGGCAACCAGGAAATCCTCCTCGGCTGAAGCCCGAGCGGCAGTAACAAACGGCTCCCCGATGTTGCCGACCGCCTGAGCCGGCCTGCCCGACTCCTGGAGCATCTCGGTCAGCAGCGAGGTGGTGGTCGTCTTCCCGTTGGTCCCGGTAACCGCCAGAACTGTAGCCCGGCCGCCGGCATACCCTAGCTCGACCTCGCTGATGACCCTGGTTCCCCGCTCCAGCGCCGCCTTGAGAACCGGGTTGGAGGGCGGGACGCCGGGGCTGGGAACCACCACCTCGGCCCACCCCAGCAGATCGTCCACCGCAGCGGGGTCGGCCTCCCCGAAGGAAACCTCCACACCCTTTGACC
>DATLGP010000371.1:0-2464 GCA_035540395.1 Actinomycetota bacterium | reverse complement strand
ACCTGGTTGACACCTTCAACGTGGGTCACCGCATCCGGATAGGGGACGTGGAAGGCAAGATTCTGGAGATCACCCCCACGTCGGTGATCATCGACACCAACCAGGGCAGAACCGTGATCCCCGCCAGCCGGTTCAGTGAGCAGGTTGCGACCCTGCTGAGCCGGTGAGCGAACCGGTTGCAGCTACGCCGGCGGCCGAGCGCCTGGTTCGCCGGTTCATCGAGGCGCACCCGGTCGATGCCGCCCGGGTTCTGGAGCGTTTCGCGGGAGAGCTCTCGGCGGGAGTTCTGGAGGACTTTCCCCTTGCCCGGCTGGCGCCGGTCATCGAGGCGATGTCCGATCACGTGGCCGCAGAATGCCTGGCCGGCCTGGACCCCCCGAAGGCTGCCGGAATCCTGCAGATTGTCGACCTGGATCAGGCGTCGGCACTGCTCAGGCGGATGGAGAAGCCGCAGCGCGACCGGCTTCTGGAAGAGCTCCCTGCGGAACGGGCAGCCCAGCTGGCCCGGGTGCTGGGCTTTCCCGACGGCACCGCCGGGGCTCTCATGGACCCCAAGGTGCTGGCGGTCCCGGACTCGCTGTCTGCCGGGGAGGCGCTGGAGCAGGTTCGAGCCGCGCCGCATCTGGCCCTGTACTACCTCTATCTTTTCGACGACTCCACGTGCCTTAGCGGCGTGGTGAACTTGAGAGAGCTTTTGCTCGTGTCGCCGCTGACCGCCCTCACCCAGATAATGACGACCGGCGTCGACCGGTTGCCGGCCACGGCGGACCGCCAGGCGATACTCGTTCACCCGGGCTGGACCGAGTACCATGCGCTTCCGGTCGTCGACGCCGGGGGCCGGTTCGTCGGCGCTTTGAGGTACGAGACCCTGAGGCGCCTGGAGAGCCAGGCCCGGACCGAGCTGCCGTCGGCCTCGCTCGCCGCTTCGCTGGGCGAGCTGTACTGGGTGGGCCTTTCGGGAATCCTCAGAGGCCTCGGTAATGCCGCCGCGCCCGGTGCCTGGGGAACGGCCGAGAGGCCCAACGATGCCGGCTAGTTCGACCGCGGACCTGCTGGAGGCGCTCAGCGCCGATTTCATTCGTCGCCATCCCACCGAGGCGGCTCATCTTCTGGAGGAGGTCGATCTAAAGGCGTCGGCAGCGCTTCTGGCCGCCCAGCCGCCGCAGATCGGCGCCGGCCTGATTGAGCGCACGCACCAGGACCGGGCGGTGGAGATCCTGCAGGAGCTCGGCCCTGCCGGGGCGGTCGAGGTGGCCCGGCAGATGGATCTGCAGTTGCTGGCCGGCCTGCTGGCAAGGATGGAGCCGGACGCGCGGTCCGCCCACCTTCAGGCCCTGGGGGATTCGACCGCGGCGGAGCTGAGGGATTTGATGTCCTACCCCGAAGGATCGGCCGGGGCGCTCATGGACCCGAGGGCGGTTGTTTTCCGAGAAGACGAAACCGCCGATGAGGTCCTGCGAGCCCTGCGCAGGCCCGGAAGCAGGCTGGACGAGGACGTGCAGGTGACCGACAAAGAGGGCAGGCTGGTCGGCCGGCTGGCGCTTATCTCCCTGATCTCGGCCGACCCCGCAGCCCCGGTGGGAGCCTTGGCCAAGCCGCCGATAGCGGTGGTTTCGAGTGCGAACCTGGACGAGATACTGGAGATCGGGCTCGACAGCAATTCGGGCATCAGTGTGCTGGACATCGACGGGAAGCTGCTCGGGGTGATCAGGCGCAACCGGCTGACCTCGGCGGCCGAGCAGGAGGCGAGCACCGACCTGCAGGCGATGATGGGAGTCAGCCGGGAGGAGCGGGCACTCAGCACGGCCTCGTTCGCAATCCGCAAGCGTCTACCGTGGTTGTTCATCAACCTGGTCACCGCGTTCGTGGCCGCTTCTGTGGTGGGAATCTTCGAATCTACGATCGCCCAGGTGACCGCTCTTGCGGTGTTGCTGCCGGTGGTAGCCGGTCAGTCCGGCAACAGCGGAAGCCAGGCTCTGGCGGTGGCCATGCGCGGGCTGGCGCTGCGCGAGGTAAGGGTGTCTCAGTGGCGCCGGCTGGGCAGCAAGGAGTTGATGGTCGGCATAGTCAACGGAGCAGCCATTGCGGTGGTGACCACGTTGGGTGTGGTGATCTGGAGCGGCTCTATGGGACTCGGCCTGGTAATCGGCGCCGCCATGATCATCTCCATGGCGATGGCCGGCCTGGCCGGGGCCGGGATCCCGCTGGCGCTGAAGGCTCTGGGCCAGGATCCCGCCCAGTCCTCGGCGATTTTTCTCACCACGGTCACCGACATCGTGGGGTTCACGAGCTTTCTGGGGCTGGCCACGATATTCGCGGGGGTTCTATAGGCGCCCGGGTCCCGCCTTCCGGCTAATCCGTTCCCGGCTCCACCGTTCGGTCGCCCTTGGCCTCGGCCGCCAGCTTGTCGGCAAGCTCGTCGACGCTGGTTTCCGGGCTGAGCTCGTTGCCGGCCCGGTAGGCC
>DATLGP010000370.1:0-15614 GCA_035540395.1 Actinomycetota bacterium | reverse complement strand
GGGTTGCTGGTTACAGTGCCGGACCCGTTGCCCGCCTTGGTGACGGTGAGCTCGTAGAGCGTGGTGGGGGTGCAGGTAAGCGTGACCGCGCCTCCCGCAGTCGCGGAGTACGAGATTGCGATGACTCCAGCACCGTCATTTCCGGCGTTGCATGGCAGACCTGCCAGGTCATCGAAGCTGGAGATCCCGGCTCCGGCCGGACCGGGCGGTCCCTCGGGTCCCTCGGGTCCCTCGGGTCCGCCAGCGCCGTCCTGCCCGGCAGGGCCGGCGGGTCCGGCAGGTCCGGCAGGTCCAGCGGGTCCTTCATCTCCCGGGCTTCCGGGCGCGCCTGCCGGCCCTATGGGTCCGGGAGGTCCCTGTACGTTCCAGGTGAGGGCGGTTTCCTGGGCCCGGCATTCCGAGGCGGACCCGACGATGCGCACCGCACCGGTCTCTTTGTGGGCACAGGCATTGATCGGCGGCGCGCCGGTGGTCTGGGCAACGGCGATGCCGCCCAGAATCGCACCTGCCATAACGGCGGCGAGAAAGGTCGCCAGCCGGGTCGATCGTCGTAGAAGTCCCTTCATTTCTCCTCCTGGATTCGTCGCAATATTCGAGGTGCCCTGCAGCTAAGTCTTGTTTCGAGCGACACCGGCAAAAAGTGTGCTGGCCGGTACTTTTGGGTGCGGTTAACCCCCCTGCCGGCCACCTTGCATCGCTCGATCGCCGGCCCCGGGCCCAGGACTGCCTCGGGGGATCAGTTCACGCGCTCGCCACGACGATGCAACCGGATCGAAACCTACCCGGCGCACACTGGAACCCAGGGCCCCGGCTCGAAGCGGAAGAAAACGACGCTTAAGTTCGACTGGAGAAAATGCCATGAAGATTCAGCCTGTAGTCATGCCGGCCGTCAAAAGGATTGCTCTGGTGGCCCACGACAACCGGAAAAGGGAGATGGTGGATTGGGCGAGCTGGAACAAGCCGATCCTCTCCCAGCACCTGCTCTGCGCCACCGGAACCACCGGTGCCCTGCTGGAGAGCGAGGTCGGGCTATCGGTGACCCGGTTTCGAAGCGGCCCCCTGGGAGGGGACCAGCAGATAGGAGCGGGCATCACCGAAGGCCACATCGACTTCGTGGTGTTCTTTTGGGATCCCCTGGAGTCGCACTCGCACGACGTGGACGTGAAGGCGCTGTTGCGCATCGCTGCGGTCTACAACATACCGATCGCCTGCAACCGGTCGTCGGCGGATTTCATGGTCACGTCGCCCCTGATGGCGGGCGAGTACGTGCGTCTGGCCTTCGACTACGACGAGGTGGTTTCGCCGGCAGAAGAGTCGGGCGCGCGGATCTGATCAACAAAGTCCCTAGATTTCTCCTCCTGGATTTGTCGCAGTAATTCGAATAGCCCTGCAGCTAAGTCTTGTTTCGGCGGCAAGTCACCAAAAGTGTGCTGGCCGGTAGTTTCGTGTGCTGTTAACCCCCCCCTGCCGGCTCACCTTGCATCTCTCGATCGCCGGGCCCGGGGCTGGGGACTGCCTCTGGGATCAGTTCACGCGCTCGCCACGGCGATGCAACCGGATCGAAACCTACCCGGCGCACACTGGAACCCAGGGCCCCGGCTCGAAGCGGAAAACGACGCTTAGGTGATTGGAGAAATGCTATGAAGATTCAGGCTGTAGTCATGTCGGGACACGGCGCGCCGCACCTGGTGCACCTTGCCGTCCCATCGGAAGGCGAGGAAGTTCGGCGGGTCCGCCGGCCAGCCGCTCGCAGGGTCTGTCCGTGGACCGCCTTCCTCACATTGGCATGGAGCTCCGACAGCCAGACGCGCTTGGCGCCGCCGCACGTTCTCTCCGTCTGGGAGGTCTGCTGCTGACCGTCGACCACGGCAGGTGCCGCAACGGGACGCCCGGCGCCTCGGGGAGGACGTGGCGTGCGTATTCCAGTCTCACGTGGATGCCGGGGATGTGGAGTTTGCAGACGCGTTGGCGACCTCTGCGAGTGGCAGCCGAGGGCCGTCGGTCCGTCAAGCTGCCCGCGAATATCCGGTCTCTGATGGCCGGGCTGTTGGCATCCGGCACGTTGGATGGTCCAGTGCCGTCGGGTACGACTCCGATGAGTCGGTGGAGGCTCAGGCCGGTTCAGGGTCCGTGAAGAACTCGATGATGCGATCGGCTATTGGAGCGGGACTGAACCATGGACTGAAGTGTCCGCACCCGGCGACCTCCTGCACGTCGGCGTCGGGCAGATGTGCGCTCAGCTGTTCGACGACGTCGGTGTGGAACCGGTGCGACTCGCTCCCGTGCAGCAGGAGCAGTGGAACGTCGATGTCGCCCAACTGCAGGGAGTCGGATGACCGCGGCAGTTGCCATTGCGAGATCTGCCTGACGATCTCCGGCATGATCGGGGCAATGGAGTCGAACGCACCGGACTCGGAGAGGATGGCCCACTCCTGAGGGTTGGGCAGGGTGATCTCCTCGAAGAACACCTCCGCGGCTTCCGCAAGGCGTCCCTGACTGGTCGCAGCTTGCATGCGTTCGAGCGCAGCATCGGCGCGGGCAACATCCTCCGCACTGTAGAACTCGATGACGTGAGGCTCGTAGACTGCCACGGCAGTTGCTACGTCGCTCTCCGCGATGGCGTTCAGTGCCAACGCTGCGCCCCGTGAGTGCGCCGCGACACCAACGGGACCTCCAACACTGCCCACGACGGCCGCGATGTCCTCGGCGAGCCGCTCGGGGGCATGGTCGGAGTTCTTGTCACTGAGCCCGTGGCTGCGCAGGCTCATCGAATAGCAGGTGAAGTGCTCGGACAGCTCGGGCAGCAGGAACGGATCGTTCTGCCCGTCGCCCGATCCCGAGACGAGAACGAGCGGCTGCCCGTGCCCATGCACGTGCGCCACGATCGCGGTGCCGTCTCTCGACAGGGCCTGATGCGTCCTCTCTTGCTCCATGATGCCCCCCCCTTTCAGCCAGGAAAGCCCCAACTTAAGTCAGACGCAAGCGTTGATGCCGGCTCCCCGCTCGTCGTCTGAGCCCTCCTTACCATTTTCTGACCCCTCCACGAGGTGTCAAACAGCTCGACGCCGCAACGGCCGGCGGAGCGTGAGAGACCCGGCGATCGCGAACGCCCGGCGATCGCTACGACGAGGTGGTATCGCCGGCAGAAGAGTCGGGCGCGGGTCTGATCAACAAATAGCTGTCGGCCGGACCGGTTTGTGTCGATACACATGGTAGGAACCGGAAAAGCTCAGTGGACAAGGTGCAGGTATGCACCCACACGTTCCGCTCCCGCAGGGCAGTAGCAGTCGGGCAGTTCGCCCGCCGAGGCTACGCCCCGCCGCTCCACCTTTTCCGCACCTGTTGCGGGGTCAGGAACTACCATGAAAGCCAAGCACGCTCTTCCAGGTCTCCTCCTGGTGACGATATTCACCATGGTCATGTTTGTAAGTCCCGCCGTAGCGGCCACTGCTCCCACTCTGGGGGACGCCGGCAAGTTCGGAGTGCTGGCAGGGCAATCAGTCACCAACACCGGACCCACTGTGGTCCACGGAAACCTTGGCGTGTCTCCCGGCACCGCAATATCCGGCTTCCCGCCCGGCATCGCCCTAGGAGAAATCCACGCCGGTACTTCAAACGCATCCGACGCCCAGGCGAGCGTGACCACTGCCTACAACAACCTGGCCGGCCAGGAGTGCCCCAGTACTGGCAACCTGACGGGCCAGGACCTCGGCGGACTGACCCTCACCCCGGGTGTCTATTGCTTCTCGTCCTCGGCTTTTCTCACCGGCACGCTGACCCTCAACACCCTGGGCAACCCGGCAGCGGTGTTCGTCTTTCAGGTCGGCTCCACCCTGATAACAGCGTCCAACGCCAGCGTGGTCTTCACCAATTCTGAGGCGTCCTGCAACGTCTTCTGGCAGGTCGGCAGTTCGGCCACCGTGGGAACCGGCACCAGTTTCCAGGGCAACATCCTGGCTTTGACCTCGATTACCGCTGCCACCGAAGCGAAGATCCAAGGCAGGCTTCTTGCCCGCAACGGTTCCGTCACTCTGGACACCAACCTCGTCACCGCTCCCTCCTGTGATACCTCGGGCGGCGATGGCGATGGCGATGGCGACGGTGATGGCGACGGCGACGGTGATGGTGACGGCGACGGCGATGGAGATGGAGATGGTGGCGGCGACAACACCACGGGAACCGGCGGCGGCGACACCACGGGCACCGGCGGCGGCGACACCACCGGCACGGGTGGCGGCGACAACACCACGGGAACCGGCGGCCCGGAAACGACGGGCACCGTCTTTATCAGCACGAACAATGGCCTCACGCCTCCGGGCAGCGGGGTCAACGAGCTGGGGAACCCGCCTGCCAAGGCCCTGACCACCGCACTGACACTGGTGAAGACCGGAATCAATGCGATCCCCATGGCCCTGACCGCCAGCGTCCTGATCCTGTTGGGAGCGGCGGTTCTGCTGGAGGAGCGCCGGCGCAACAAGAAGGTTCCGGCGTAGGCGGGCAGAAAAAAGGGCAAGCCTAGGCGGCCCTGCGCTTCCTCGGAAATTGGCCGGGCGTAAATGAGTCGAACCAGATTTAGGTAGGTTGGCTCTTTACGCCCGGTGCCGGGTCGAATCCACGTCATGACGGTTGACGACCTGTGGCGAAAGAACCGGCGCGACAATCCCGGCAGCCCGTGCGACGGGGTGGACCTCAACAGCAACCTCGACTTCATGTGGGCCGTCACCCAGGGGCGAGAGATCGCTCTACTCGAAGGACGCCTTGAGCGCATCGATTGTGGCGGTGCGTTCCCGTACCGCCAGCCGGCGGAAGACCGGCACGGCCAGGCGGTAGACGCCGTGCGTCTCCATCTTGGCGTGATGGCGCACCAGCGTCGCCCCCGTGCCTTGCGGCTCCAGGAAGAAGCCGGGCCAGCCTTCGGTCTTGACGGTGCCCGACTTTGACTTGTCCCACCAGTGGAAGACGACCTTGCGCGGCGATTCCAGCTCGACGATCTCGCCCGGGGTCGAGCCGACGGTCATCTCGTCGAGATACGTGGTGCCGACCGCCGGCTCGCCGGGCGAGGTCTGATGGGTGCGCTTCAGCATGCTGCCCCGCTTGGGCATCCACTCGTTGTACCCGTCGATATCGACGAGCCGCGCGAACACCTGATCGATGGGTGCAGCAATGGTGCGCTCGAGCTCGAACTCGATGGGCTTCATGGCGCCATGATGCATCTGGGCGGCCGCGACTATCAAGTGGCCATCAAGTCCTCCCGAACCTGGAGGTTGCTGCGGTCGCGCGCCACATCGACTTCTTCCCGGAGGACGTCTACGTCGATGGCGAGATGCTCCATTCGGACCCTTATAGAACCTTGAGCGCCTTGATGAAGGCATCGATGGCGTGCTGGACGCTGTCGATGCGGATGTTCGGGTTGGATTCTGATACCCGCAGACCCCCCAGCATCCTCGCCCGCTGGGCCCGGCCCCCGGTGTTGGACTCGGTGTACTGAAGCGAGGACAGGTGGCGCAGCCCGGCCTCCAGGGCCCGCAGGTAACGCCCGGCGCGTTGCTCGTCGCCCAGGTCCCGGGCGATCTCGACGGCGTAGGCCAGCCCCTCGGTGTAGACCGCGTCCGAGGAGGCGTGGGGGCTGCCGAACTCGGGCTTGTCGGGGTCGTGGAAGCGGCCGACGTGCTCGGTGGTGTCCTGGATCTTCAGCAGCTCGTCGTTCAGGGTGAGGATGGCTTCGGCGTACCGGAGCTCACCGGTCAATCGGTACAGGCGGCTGAGCGACTGGGTGTGCCAGGGGACGTACGCGGGGTAGTAGTTGTCCTTTATATGGACGACGTAGCGGTCCAGGTAGAAGTCCTGGGCCCGCCGGGCGGACTCGAGCACCGCAGCGTCGCCCGACTTCTCCGCATATTCGACCAGGGCCAGGATCGCCTCGCCCGAGTAGAAGGTCATCAGGTAGTCGGGGTCGAACTCGTAGTCGGGCTCGATGAGCCAGGGCCGCAGCGACCCGTCCGGGTTCTGCAGGGCAAGCACGCCCTTGGCCAGCATCTCCGCCTGGTGGCGGTGCTCGGGGTAGTCCGGGCTGTAGACCAGGGTTCTAAGCGCCATCGCGTTGGCGCCCAGCTTGGACTTGTTGTCGTAGAAGATGTATCCGTGCCCTCCCTCCTCCCGGTACCAGTGCTCTAGGAGGAACCCCAGGTTGGTCCGGTGCTTGGCCAGCAGGGCAGGGTCCCCGGCAGCCAGCTCGGCCAGCAGGCGCGCCCCCATCAGCTGGCGCAGCTCGTTGTTGCGGCTGGTGTAGCTGTCCTTGACCGGGTCGTAGCTGTAGCGGAACAGCCCCTTGTCCCGGAAGGCGGTGACCACAAAGTACTCCTCGGCCCGCTCGAGCGACTGCCGGGTCAGCAGGCGGATGTCGGTTTCATCGGAATGCTGAGCCGGTGCGCCACAGGCGGCGAGCACCATGGCCAGGGCAACGATGGCGGCCGCCGGGCGGATGCGGGCCATATAGGCCATATAAAAGGAAGGCATCGGGCCTCGTGGTCTCAAGCTGCCTGGAGTGAACGTTTTCGGCTAGCCCTTCAATTCGTAGTCGAAGCCGCCGGCGTCGGACCTGCGCCGCGTCCTCTCGGTGGCAGCGGGCCTGCCCATCTGGTGGCGTTCCTCATTATGTCCTTCTAGGCGGCTGTGCTCGCATCTGGGCAGGCCAAACCTCCACCGCACACTGTGTGTGCTAGCATCGGTTTATGGTTGCAGCAGTTGTCGATAGCTCTACGTTGATTTCCTTGGCGTGGGCGGGAATCCTCGACTTGTTGGCCAGCAGCCCCATTCGTCTGATCGTCCCTAAAGCGGTTCATGAAGAGGCTGTTGAACAGGGGCGGCTTCAAGGTCATGCCGACGCTGCAGCCATCGAATTCGCCGTGACCTCACTCGAGATCCGCTCCGGTAATCACCAGGGCAGTGTTGACGAGAGGGTCCTGCAACTGGGTAGGGAGGTGGGCTTTTTGCTTACCAACGATGTCGCACTGGGCCGGCGCGCCTTGAACCTGGGTGTGGGCTGGTTGCGGACGGCGGATCTGGTTGTGGTTAGCGCGCGATTGAACCGAATCACCCCAGAACGCGGACGAGCAGCCCTGCAGAGCCTGCACGACTCCGGGCGGATCACCCCCGAACTTCTGGACGCCTATAGAAAGGAGCTGGTGTGAGTCGATCGGTGCGTATCAACGCAACCATGGACGAGGAGCTGCTAAAACGCCTGGATGCGTTCGCCGCTCAGCGCTACGAAGACCGCTCCACCGCGGTACGGCAACTGCTGGATTTTGCTCTACGAGAGATGCGCAAGCGGGAGGCGCTGGATTCGTATCAAGCCGGGCGCCTGACGCTGCGCGAGTTCGCGCGAGCCCTTGGTTTGGACGTCTGGGCCGCCCATGACCTGCTTCGTGCCTCCGGCGTAGCGGTGGCACAAGGCGACCGGCTGGAGACCAGAGCAACTTTCGAGCAGGTGATTGCCAACGCTCGAACCGGCTCTTAGTAAGCGGGAGCCAAGGCGCTCGGAAGACTTTGTCGAAAGCGATCCCACGGCGCATTCGTTGCTAAATGTTGTGATCTGAGGGTGTTTCGGTGATCCACGACGCCATCGCGAGGTAAGATCAATGAACGGTCCTCGGCCGGTTGCTGTAATTGACCTTGCCTGGGCTTCGATGTTACCGTTGACGATCTGTGCGTGTGCCCTTCGGGGACTTCATGCACCCCGAACCGCATCTGGATCCGGAGGAAATACAGGCAGCCCAAAGCGGCTGCTGAAGTACCGGAACCGATGCACCGACTAAGCGGATTTGCCCCCAGGCCGCGTTTCACGCGACCGGTTGGGGTGTCCACCGCGAGAAGCAACTTATAGAAGGACACCAAAGGTATGCCCACGATTCAGCAGCTTGTCCGCAACGGCCGCAAGGCCCCGCGGGTAAAAATGAAGACGCCCGCACTCAAAGGGTGCCCCCAGCGGCGCGGCGTTTGCACGGTGGTCAAGACCCAGACCCCGAAGAAGCCCAACTCGGCGCTCCGCAAGGTGGCCCGTGTCCGGCTGACTTCGCAGGTGGAGGTCTCGGCTTACATCCCGGGCATCGGCCACAACCTGCAGGAGCACTCGATTGTGCTGGTGCGTGGCGGGCGTGTGCGTGACCTTCCCGGTTTCCGCTACAAGATCATCCGCGGGGCGCTGGACACCGCCGGTGTGCGGGGGCGCAAGCAGGCCCGCAGCCGCTACGGGGCTAAGGCCAAGTAGATGCCACGCAAAGGTCCGGCAGAAAGGCGTGAGCCGGTAGGCGATCCCGTCTACCACAATGCGATGGTCACCCAGATGATCAACCGCCTCATGCTCCACGGCAAGAAGTCCACCGCAGAAAAGATTGTCTACGGGGCGCTCAAGACGGTTTCGGAAAAGACCGGCGGGGACCCCACCCAGACGTTGCGCAAGGCTGTCGAGAACGTCCGTCCGCTCATCGAGGTCAAGTCTCGCCGGGTCGGCGGCGCCACTTACCAGGTGCCGATCGAGGTTCCCTCTCGCCGGTCCAGCACCCTGGCAGTGCGGTGGATGGTCAACTTCTCCCGCCAGCGCAAGGAGCGGACCATGGCTCTCCGGCTGGCCGGCGAGCTGATGGACGCATCCAACGGGGCCGGCGCCTCGGTGAAGCGCCGGGAAGACCTGCACAAGATGGCAGAAGCGAACAAGGCGTTCGCTCACTACAGATGGTGATGAGCTAAAGGCCCTGAAGATTTGACTGAGTGGACCGGTTGACCAGGCACGCTTAACAGCAGTGCTATGCCAACCGGCCGGGACCTTCCCGGCCGCTTTGTTTTTGAGAACTTAAAAGTGACGGTGTGGACGAAGAAATGAATAACAAGGTTATGGATAAAAAAGAAGCGATTCAGACAAAACAAAAGGTCTCCGCAATTCGCGAGATCCCGCTGGGCCGTACCCGAAACATCGGGATCATGGCGCACATCGACGCGGGCAAGACCACCACAACCGAGCGCATCCTTTTCTACACCGGCCGCACCTACAAAATTGGCGAGGTTCACGACGGCGCCGCCGTCATGGACTGGATGGTCCAGGAGCAGGAACGTGGCATCACCATCACGTCCGCCTCCACCACCGCACGGTGGAAGGACCACGTAATCAACATCATCGATACCCCCGGCCACGTGGACTTCACGGTTGAGGTAGAGCGGTCCCTTCGAGTTCTCGACGGGGCCGTTGCTGTGTTCGACGCCGTTTCCGGTGTGGAGCCGCAGACCGAGACCGTGTGGCGCCAGGCCGACAAGTTCCGTGTCCCCCGCATCTGCTTCGTCAACAAGATGGACCGGATCGGCGCCGACTACTTTGCTGCGGTTCAGAGCATGCGCGAGCGCCTGGGCGCCCACCCGCTGCCCATCCAGATCCCTTGGGGCCAGGAGGCCGAGTTTCAGGGGGTCATCGACCTGGTGCAGATGAAGGCCTACCACTGGAGCGACGAGACCGGGGTGGACTTTGAGACCCGGGAGATCCCGGCCGAGCTGAAGGAAGAGGCCGCCCACTGGCGCCACGAGCTGTACGAGGCGCTGGCCGAGTTCGATGACGAGGTCATGGAGGCCTACATCCACGGCCACGAGGCGTCGAACGAGCACCTGCAGGAGGCGCTGCGCAAGGCGACCCTGGCCAACGAGGCCCAGCCGGTGCTGTGCGGAACCGCATTCAAAAACAAAGGTGTCCAGCCGCTGCTCGACGCAGTGATCAGCTACCTGCCGGCCCCCATCGACGTGGCCCCGGTCACCGGCGAGGTGCCGCGCACCGGCGACACCGTGGAGCGGGCCCCCTCCGACGAGGAGCCGTTCTCCGCGCTGGCCTTCAAGATCATGAGCGACCCCCACGTGGGCCGGATCACCTACATGCGGGTCTACTCGGGTGTCATGCGCTCGGGCGGGGCGCTGCTGAACTCCACCCGCGACCGCAAGGAGCGGGCGGGACGGCTGCTGCAGATGCACGCCAACCACCGTGAGGACCTGGCCGCCTGTATGACCGGCGACATCGTTGCGGTCGTCGGGCTGCGCCACACCCTGACCGGCGACACCCTGTGCGACCCGGAGTACCCGATCATGCTGGAGTCCCCGGTGTTCGCAGCCCCGGTCATCCAGCTGGCGATCGAGCCCAAGACCAAGATCGACCAGGACAAGCTGGGCAACGCCCTGCACCGGTTGAGCGAGGAAGACCCGACCTTCAAGATCCACACCGACGAAGAAACCGGCCAGACGATCATCGCCGGCATGGGCGAGCTCCACCTGGAGGTCCTGGTGGACCGGCTCACCCGGGAGTTCAACGTGGACGCCAACGTCGGCCGCCCCCAGGTGGCCTACCGCGAGTCGATCACCAAGGAAGTGCCCCGCCACATCACCCGCTACATCAAGCAGACCGGTGGCAAGGGTCAGTTCGCCCACGTCGAGATCGCACTGGAGCCGATGGGCCCCGGCGGCGGCTACGAGTTCGTCAACAAGATCAAGGGCGGCGCCATCCCCACCGAGTACATCGGTTCGGTGGACGCCGGCATCCAGGAGTCGATGGCTTCGGGCGTTCTGGCCGGCTACCCGCTGGTCGACGTGCGGGCCACCCTGACCGACGGATCGTTCCACGAGGTGGACTCGTCGGAAATGGCGTTCAAGATTGCCGGATCGATGTCGCTGAAGGAAGCCGCCCGCAAGGCGGAGCCCCAGCTGCTCGAGCCGGTCATGGAGGTTGAGGTGTCCACGCCCGAGCAGTTCATGGGCGACGTCATCGGTGACCTGAACTCTCGCCGGGGCCGCATCGAGAAGATGGACAGCCGGGGCATGCTGCAGATCATCCGGGCCCAGGTTCCCCTGTCCCAAATGTTCGGCTACGCCACCGACCTGCGCTCGAGCACCCAGGGCCGGGCGACCTACACCATGCAGTTCCACTCCTATCAAGCGGTCCCCAAAGCTCAGGCGGAAGAGATCGTCAAAAAAGTTCGCGGCGAGTAAGGACACTATTAATGGCAGCGGGACAGAAGATCCGAATCAAGCTCAAGGCCTATCACCACGAGGTGATAGACCAGAGCGCGCGCAAGATAGTGGACACGGTTACCCGCACCGGTGCTTCGGTGCACGGTCCAGTTCCGCTGCCCACCCGCATCGAGAAGTTCGCGGTGATCCGGTCCCCGTTCAAGGACAAGGACTCCCGGGAGCACTTCGAGATGCGCACCCACAAGCGGATCATAGACATCGTCGATCCCACCCCGAAGACGGTCGATAGCCTCATGAGGCTCGACCTTCCTGCCGGGGTCGACATCGAGATCAAACTTTAGCCATGGCTGAGATTACTAAGGGCATTTTGGGCCGCAAAATCGGCATGACCCAGATCTTTGACGACAAGTCCCGGGTGGTTCCGGTCACCGTCATCCAGGTGGACAAGTGCCGGGTTTCCGCCGTCAGGACGCCGGAGAAGGACGGCTACTCCGCCATCCAGATGGCGTTCGGCGAGGTCAAGGAGAAGCACCTGTCCAAGCCCGAGGCCGGGCACCTGAAGACTGCCGGCGTTCCGCTGGCCCGCCACCTGGTGGAGCTGCGGCTGAAGGACACCTCGCCGTTCACGGTGGGCCAGGAGCTGAAGGCGGACCTGTTCTCCAAGGGCGAGCGGGCCGACGTGGTGGGCGTGTCCAAGGGCAAGGGTTTCGCCGGCGTCATGAAGCGCCACAACTTCAAGGGCCTGTCGGCGTCGCACGGTACCCAGCGCAAGCACCGCTCGCCTGGTTCCATCGGCGCATGCGCCACCCCTTCCAGGGTGTTCAAGGGCATGCGGATGGCCGGCCACATGGGCCACGAGCGGGTCACCATGCTGAACCTGGAGGTAGTCGACTCCGATCCCGAGAAGGACCTTTTGCTCATCCGCGGAGCAGTGCCCGGCCCCAACGGCGGCCTGGTCCTGATCCGTTCGACCAACAGGGGTGCCTGATGGCTAAAACCGCACAGGCCGCTCCCAAGGCCCCGCTGTTCGGCGCCGACGGTGCCCAGAACGGCGACTTCGAGCTTCCCGACACCTTCAACGTCGAGCCGAACGTCCCGGTGATGCACTCGGTGGTTCGGGCCCAGCTGGCGGCGGCCCGCGCCGGCACCCACTCGACCAAGACCCGTGCCGAGGTGCGAGGCGGCGGCGTGAAGCCCTGGCGGCAGAAGGGCACCGGCCGAGCCCGGCACGGCTCGATCCGGGAGCCGCAGTGGGTGGGCGGCGGCGTGGCCCACGGGCCCAAGCCCCGTGACTACTCGCAGCGGATCTCCAAGAAGGAAAAGGCGCTGGCTTTGAACTCGGCGCTGACCGTCAGGGCCCGCGAAGGCGCGGTCAAGGTGGTTGAGCTTCCCGACTTCGACCGGCCGGAGACCCGCAAGGCGGTCAAGCTGCTCGATCAGTGGGGTTGCGAGGGCAAAATTTTGCTGGTGGTAGGCCAGGATCGTCTGTCCGACAACGCCTGGCGCTCGTTCCGCAACCTGGGCAACGTGCTGGTGGCGTCCTCGCCCACCGCCTACTTCGTCCTGGCATCCGACACGGTGGTCATCGCCAAGACGGTTCTGGACAACGCCGCGGCCAAGCCGCAGGCAGCAAATGCCGGCGAGAGCAAGGAGGCCGCCAAATGAGCGCCCGCGACGTAATTTTGAAGCCGGTGGTCAGTGAGAAGTCCTATGCGCTGATCGAGGAGAACTCCTACACGTTTTTGGTCCACCCCGACGCCAACAAGGTTCAGATCCGCCAGGCAGTCGAGGAGATCTGGGGCGTGAAGGTGCTGAAGGTGAACACCCAGAACCGAAACGGCAAGGTCAAGGCCACCCGTTTGGGCAAGGGCAAGCGCAACAACACCCGCCGGGCGATAGTGAAACTCGCCGAAGGCGACAAGATCGAGCTGTTCGAGACCAGGTAGGGGATAGGTAATGGGCGTACGCAAGGCAAGACCGACCACTCCTGGCCGGCGCGGAATGAGTCACTCGACCTTTAGCGAGGTCACCCGCGACCATCCCGAGAAGAGCCTGGTCAAACCGAGCCCGAGGAAGGCCGGCCGTAACGTGCACGGCCGTATCACCACGCGCCACCAGGGCGGCGGGCACAAGCGCAAGTACCGGGTGATCGACTTCCGTCGCAACAAGGACGGCGTCCCGGCCCGGGTGGCAGAGATTGAGTACGACCCGAACCGCAACGCCCGCATTGCTTTGTTGAACTACGTGGACGGCGAGAAGCGCTACATCCTGGCCCCGAACAAGGTCAACGTGGGCGACACGCTGCAGAGCGGTCCGGGGTCGGAGATCCGTGCCGGCAACGCGCTGGCGCTGGCGAACATCCCGCTGGGTACCGTAGTCCACAACGTTGAGCTGACCCCCGGCGGCGGCGGCAAGATGGCCCGCTCGGCAGGGACGTCGGTGCAGCTGGTGGCCAAGGAGGGCAAGATGGCAACGCTGCGTCTTCCCTCGACCGAGGTTCGCCGGGTGCCGGTGGATTGCCGGGCGACCATCGGCGAGGTGGGCAACGCAGAGTTCGAGCTGATTCAGGTGGGCAAGGCCGGACGTGCCCGCTGGCAGAACCGCCGGCCGAGCGTTCGTGGTGTGGCTATGAACCCGGTGGACCACCCGCTGGGTGGAGGCGAGGGCAAGGCCTCCGGCGGGCGGCACCCCACGTCGCCGTGGGGCAAGAAGGAAGGCCGCACCCGCAAGCAAGGCAAGTACTCCGACGACAGGATCCTGCGTCGTCGTGGAAGCAAGAGAGGCTAGACATGAGCAATGCGAATTTCCAAGCCTTGCCCTTTACTGTCCGCAGCGACGAAGGAGCGTAGACAGTGCCGAGATCGATGAAGAAGGGTCCCTTTGTGGACGATCATCTGCTGAAGAAGGTGGATGAGCAGAACAAGCGCGGGGAGAAGCGAGTGATCAAGACCTGGTCGCGCCGCTCCACCCTCATCCCCGACATGGTCGGGCACACGCTGGCCGTTCACGACGGGCGCAAGCACGTGCCGGTCTACGTCACCGAGTCCATGGTCGGACACAAGCTGGGCGAGTTCGCCGTGACCCGGACCTTTAGAACCCACGGCCACCACACCGAGAAGTCGACGAGGCTCAAGTAATGGCAAAGGCAGCCGTACAGACATACAAGGCCGGGGCGAAGTTCGTTCGCATCAGCCCCTACAAGGTGCGCGAGGTAGCGGCCATCATCAAGGGCAAGCACGTCGACGAAGCGCGCCGGGTTCTGGCCTTCACCCCCAAGGCTGCCAGCATCGAGATGAGCAAGATCCTCGAGAGCGCCATCGCCAACGCCGAGCACAACTTCCAGGTGCCGCAGGAGGAGCTGTACATTCGCTTCGTCTCGGCCGACGAGGGCGTGACCATCAAGCGGTTCCGCCCCCGGGCTCAAGGACGCGGTTTTAGGATTCGCAAGCGCACCTCGCACATCCAGCTGGAGCTGGAGCGCCGCCAGGAGGAAACGGTTGAGCGGCCGCGCCGGGCTCCCCGCAAGGGGGCGGCGGCAAGCGAGCCGGCAGCCAAGGGTGCCACCAAGCCGGCCACCCCCAAGGGCGGCTCCAAGGAGGACGCAACCACCAAGGGCAGCGCCCAGTCCAAGGGCGGCTCCAAGCCGAAGCCCGACGCCAAGGGCAAGTCGGCAACCGAGGACAAAAAGGGTGACGCCACGCCGAAGGGCGGATCAGCTAAGGGGAAGGCAACTCCCTCCGAGAAGAAGGCGTCCGCAGGGCGCTCGACTGCCAAAGCCGAGTCTGCAAAGGGCTCCAAGACCAAAGAAGGTAACTGATGGGTCAGAAGGTACATCCATACGGGCTGCGGCTCGGAATCACCACCGACTGGAAGTCGCGCTGGTTTGCCGACGGTGCCCAGTACCGCGACTACGTCGAGCAGGACGCGAAGATCCGCCACTACCTGAAGAATTTGCTTCCGCACGCCGCGATCGGCCGCCTGGAGATCGAGCGGACCCGTGAGCGCGTCCGGGTGACGGTTCACACCGCCCGTCCGGGCATTGTGATCGGACGCCGCGGCGCCCAGGCCGACGAGATCCGCGCTTACCTGGAGAAGATCGAGTCTAAGGCAGCCCGGGCCCAGACCGGCAAGGACGTCAACGTGCAGGTCAACCTGGACATCGTCGAGGTCAAGACCCCCGACGCCGACGCCCAGCTTTTGTCCCAGGCGATCGCCGAGCAGCTGGCGTCCCGGGTGTCGTTCCGCCGGGCCATGCGCAAGGCGGTCAACACTGCGATGAAGGCCGGGGCCCTGGGCGTCAAGGTCCAGACTTCGGGCCGCCTCGGCGGCACCGAGATGAGCCGGCGTGAGGGCTACCACGAGGGCAAGGTGCCCCTGCACACGCTGCGGGCAGACATCGACTACGGCTTTTCCGAGGCGGCAACCGCCGCCGGGCAGATCGGCGTGAAGGTTTGGATCTACAAGGGCGAGGTCGTCAAGCACAAGGGCGGCGTAGCAGCCGCTCCGGCGGCCGCAGCAGCCCCGGCGCCTCCGCCCTCGGGCGGTCGCGGCGGCCGGGGACGCGGCGGCGGCGGCCGCGGCGGTGGCCCCCGTGCGGCGGGCCCGCCTGCCAGCAGCTC
>DATLGP010000369.1:0-8595 GCA_035540395.1 Actinomycetota bacterium | reverse complement strand
AAAAGAGGACGGGACCGAGTCATCGTTCCCCGCGACAGTGAGGATCGATGCCGAGGCCGAGCTGGACTACTACCTGAACGGTGGAATTCTTCAGATGGTGCTACGCCAGCTGATCTCCTCCTGAAGCCGGACGGCTCTGCGGACTTACTGGAGCCCCAGCTGCTTGAGAGCCTGCTGGACCGTTTCGCTGTCCTCCACCTGGGCCCGAGGGGTGCCGTACGACATCGGCTCCTCTTCTTCCTCGGGAGCGTCGGTCATCGAGTCGGCGCCGGTCCGGGCAGGCGGCCGGTTTCCCACCGAATCCGCCAATCCGGGAATACTTTTCAGCGCGGCCTGGACGGCCTCGCTGTCCGTGGATTCCGGAGATGCCGCCGATTCGCCCGCCTGCTCTTCCTGGTCACTCATGGGTTTCTCCCTTCTAGACATGAGCGGCATCCGTCCGATGCGCTCGCAAAGTATCGGTTGAGCCGGCCGAGAACGCAAAGTTTCGCCGGTCGTTTAGCCTGTTGACGTCCTTGTTTATCCCGTCAAGAAAGGCCCCGATGCATCTCTTCAACAAATTCTCTACCCACTCAGTACATTTCCTCAGCCGCCTTGGCGGAGGTCTGGCTGCCGCCGCGCTGCTCGCTGCCTGCGGAAGCGGGCCGGCGCTGGCGGGCGACGTCAAGAGCGGCCCCGCCCCGGGCGATGCCCTGAAGATCGAGGCCGGCGACAACTTCTTCAAGCCGGGATCCCTTGCCCTCGCCCCGGGCGAGACGGTCACCGTCGAGGTTCGCAACTCCGGGAACCGGCCGCACGACTGGACCTCCGACGAGCTGGGTGTCAGCACAGGCGTGATCTCCCCGGGCGAGGTATTCCATGCCACGTTCACCGTCCCGGGGAGCAAGATCAAGTACGTCTGCACCCTGCACTCGGGGATGGACGGCGAGATCGAAGTTACCTAGTGGGTCTAAATGACGGTGCCGTTCCTCCTCTGGGTTAGCATGGTCGCATGGTGAAACCAATGCGTTACCGCGCGTCCGCAGGCGCCCACGCCCGCCGGCGGGCGCTGGGCCTTGCCTTGCTGGTACTTCTGGTGGCATCCGCCTGCAACCGAGGAGGCGAGACCGCAGCCGAAGATCCGGAAGCGACCCCCCCAGCTCAGAGGGGCTTGACCGCGAATGCCCCGGTCACCCTCAGAAGCGTCGGACCGGTGGTTGTCGGCATGACGCTCGACCAGATAGCCGCCGCAGCGGGCGTTGACCTCACCCGGCAGCCGGACTTCGATCAGGCGGTCGCCGAGAGCAACTGCGCTTACGTGAGCCCCTCGACGATACCGGGCTACGTTCCCCCACCCGACAGCGGAAACAAGTCGCCACTGGCCTTCATGATCGTCGACGGCAAGCTGGCGCGCATCGACATCCTGGGAGGTGACTTCGCAACCCCGCAGGGAATCAAGGTGGGAAGCGAGGAGTCGGCGGTGCTGACTGCCTACGGCGACGGAGAACCCCTCCCGCCCCGGGCCTTCATCGGTCCGCCCTACCGCTACCTGACGGCCACTCCCAGAGACGCCGAAGACCAGAACTTTCGGATGGTGTTCGAATCCGACGGCGCCAAGGTGGTCAACTACCGAGTGGGTCAGCTTCCCCACGTCGAGCACAAGCAAGGCTGTGTTCCCTAGCCGGGCGAGCTTTTTAGCCGCCGGTCACGAAGCTGTCGATCTCCTCACCTGATACGCCCACCGCCCTCACCGAGATCGCCGATCCCTCGACCTCCACCATCAGGAAATGGTGGACCGGCAGGCAGACCCGCAACCAGGGCTGATCGTTGACGCAGGGGTACACCCGGGCTCCGCCCCCTCCGGAGACCACGTAGTCGATCCCGTTGACCACCGCATGCTCGTAGCCGTGGTTATGGCCACTCAGGACGAGGCTTACACCGTGCTGCTCGAACAAAGGGACCCAGCGGCGCTCCGCCTCGAGGTTGTTCTCGTGAAGACCCACCGTGAACGGGGGATGATGGAACACCACGATCTTGACCTGCGCCCGGGATGCCGCCAGCTCGGCGGCCAGCCAGTCCTGCTGTGGCCCGTCCGCCGTTCGGTTCGAGTCCAGCATGAAGAACTGCGTGGACCCGATTGACCAGGTGTAGGTGCGCTCCGGCGACCCCAGCACGGTGGCGGTCGAGTCCCCGGCCAGGTCGTGGTTGCCCCATACAGCCCGCCACTGATGGCCGGGCCACGAAATCAGGCATTCCTCGGGCAGGAAATAGTTCTGCCGGGTGGCAACGCCGTCGGGCAGATAGAAGTTGTCCCCGGTGGTGACCACCACGTCGAACGGTTCCGACTCCCGGACGTTGCACATGCTCCTGGTAACGGCCGCCTGCTCGGGCGTCCCGGCCCCCCAATCCCCTTTCACGGCGAACACAAAGCTCGGCTGAGGGCTCGGGCTGGGCGCCGCCGGGACCTCGGGCGAGACCAGCGCCTCGCCGACATTCGGGCCTCCGCCGGCTGCACAGGAGGCGGACAGGAGCGCGAACGCAACCACCAGAGCAAGAAACGCCCCCCGTCTCCCCATCGCCCAATACTGCCACTGCGGCAAATACGAGCTTCTCACCGGGCCGAGACCGTGGGACCAGCCAACCGGGAAGAATCGAGACGGCTGGGCGAAAAGAGCAAGGGCTCGATTCAGCCGCCGGACAGGATGTCGGCAAGCTGGTAGGCAGCCGGCACCTCGAGCTGGGAGAAGGTGCACGACTCGGGCGTCCGGTCGGTTCTCCACCGTTTGAACCGGGCCACATGCCGGAACCGGGTTCCCTCCATGTGGTCGTAACCGACCTCGACCACCAACTCGGGGCGCAGCGGCTCCCAAGACATGTCCTTCTTCGCGTTCCACCGGTTTCCCGCCCCGCCCGGGATGCGCTCCCAGTCGGACCACTCGTTCCAGGGGTGACTCTCCCCGGGTTCGGGACGGTGGGGTGCCAGGTCGTCCAGCAGCCGTTTGCGCTCGGCCATGGTGAACGCCGCGGCCACCCCGACATGGTGCAGCGCACCGGCATCGTCGTACAAGCCGAGCAGCAGCGAACCGACCACCGGGCCGCTTTTGTGCCAGCGAAATCCGGCGACCACGCAGTCGGCCGTGCGCTGGTGCTTGATCTTGAACATCGTCCGCTTGTCCGGTGAGTACGGAATCGTCGACGGCTTGGCTATGACTCCGTCGAGGCCGGCCCCCTCAAAGGCACTGAACCATTTGCGGGCCAGATCCAGCGAGTCCGTCGCAGGAGTGAGAAAGATCGGCGCGCCGCTGGACTCCATGGCCACCTCCAGCGCCGCCCGGCGTTCCGAGAAGGGCCGGTGCATGGATGACTCCTGCCCGAGGGCCAGCAGGTCGAACGCGATGTAGGCCGCCGGCGTCTTCAGCGCCAGCATGTTGATGCGGGACTCCGCCGGATGGATTCGCTGCTGAAGCGCCTCGAAGTCGAGCCCCCCGCCCTGGGCTACAACTATTTCGCCGTCCAGCACGCACCGCTCGGGCAGGTGCTGCTTGACCGCCTCGACTACTTCGGGAAAGTACCGGGTCAGCGGCCGCTCGTTGCGGCTGCCCAGCTCCACCTCATCCCCATCCCGAAACACGATGCACCGAAAACCGTCGAACTTGGGCTCGTAGAGCATCCCCTCGGGAATTTCGGGGACCGACTTGGCGAGCATGGGCTTGACCGGGGGCTGTACGGGTAGGTCCATGCGCACTATTGTCCCCTGCCGACGGGCCGGATCACCCGGCGACCCTGAGTTCCTTCTGTCGAGCCGAAATCCTGCCCTTGAGCGCCAGAAACGGCGCCTCCACATACCTCCACGACAACGCGGCCGCGCCCAGGCTGGCGGCCACAGTCAACACCGCAACCATCCCCGGCCCGGCTTGGGGGACCCATACCCTGACCAGCTTCAAGATCGCGAAGTGCCACAGGTACAGGCCGTAGGACAGGCGGCCCAACCACCCGAGTGGTCCCCAACGCAGGGTCGCGTTGAAGGTACGGTTCCGGGGATCCAGCGCATTGAGAATGAGGATGGCGCACGCCAGACCGATGGCCGACCACCCCCACACCGCAAGATGGCCGACCCACTGGGGACCACCGAAGAGGACGACTGCCAGCATGAACAACACCGCAGGGACAAGCGCCAGACGTACCCTCGACACGATTGCAGGCACCAGGTCCCAGCACCAGATCACCGCCACCAGACACCCGATGGCCAAAAGATCGAACCGGCTGCCCGGACCCACCTTCATCAAGGTGTAGTCGGCTCCGCTGCTGTACAGGACCGTCCTCAACAGCGGGAAGAAAACCAGAGCCAGGCACAGCCAGCGAACCAGCGCCGTCCTGCCGGCGGACCGCGACACGATCACCACGAACACGATCGGCCACACCAGATAAAACTGCTCCTCCACCGAAAGCGACCAGGTGTGCGCCAAGGTGGAGGCCACCGGGGTGTGGTCTGCCATAAGAAAGTTCATGAAGTAAAAGATCGAAGCCAGGACCGAAAGGCTCACCACGTCCCCGGAGTCGCCCACCACGATGGCCGCGGCTGCACCGACCGGCACGAACACTGCAAGGGCCGGAAGCAGGCGAAGGGACCGCCGCATCCAAAAGGCCCGGAACGAGATCGACCCGTAGCGGCTCCACTCCGCCAGCAACGGCGCCGTTATCAAAAAGCCACTCAAAACGAAGAACAGGTCCACCCCGGCGGCTCCCCCGCGGAACCGGCTGTGAAAAAGATGGGTGGCGAAAACCGCAATTATTGCCAGGCCCCGCAGCCCGTCGAGCTCGCGACGGCGTCCAAGAGAGCGCAACGACGGCTCTTCTTGCCGTTGGTCCTTCGCGGACCGGTTCGGGGTATGCGACAAAGGGGGGCTTGCCGCCGCACGGGTAATCAAGCAATCACATTCTTGTCTCCAAGCCTAAATGCCAAACTTTCAGCCCCACGGGGTTCCGGCAGGTCACTCAGGCTTTCGGGCCTTGCTCGGCTGCACCCTCTTGGGCTCGCCCGGCATCTTCGGGAAGTTCGGGGGCCACGGAGCATCCTCCACCCCTTCCTTCTCGTGCTGGGCGGCCAGTTCCAGCAGGGATTCCAGCGAGCCGGCGGCCGCGTCGATGCCGGCATCGGGGTCTGTTTCGGCAAAGCGCGCAGGGACGGTGGCCACGGTCCAATTCGCAGGTTCGACATCGGGGACCTCGTCCCACTCTAACGGCGTAGAGACCCTTGCGTCCGGCTTGGGGCGTACCGAGTACGCCGAGGCAACCGTTCGATCCCGGGCATTCTGGTTGTAATCCAGGAAAACCCCATGCCGGTTCTCCTTCCACCAAGCAGTGGTGGCGAGCGGATCCCGGCGCTCGACCTCACGAGCCAGCGCCAGGGCGGCCTTCCGCACGTCGGTGAAGCCCCACCTGGGCTCGATCCGGACGTTGATGTGGATCCCCCTCGATCCCGAGGTCTTCGGAAAACCGGTCAGCCCGTGTTCCTCGAGCACCTGCTTGACCACCATCGAAACCTCGCGCACATGCGCGAACGGGATCCCTTCCGTGGGGTCGATGTCCACGCGCAGCTCGTCCGGCCGGTCGAGATCGGTGCGCCGCACCGGCCAAGGATTGAGGTCGATGCACCCCAGGTTGATCGCCCACGCCAGGTGGGCCTCGTCGACGATCGTCAGGAACTCGGCCGACCGACCGCTCGGGAAGCGGACGACCCCCGTCTGGATCCAGTCCGGCCGGTGGGGGGGAACCCTCTTTTGGAAGAAGAAGTCGCCGCCGGCCCCGTTGGGGAAGCGCTTCAGCGAAGTCGGACGGTCGTAGACCCCCCGGATGGCACCGGGCGCGACCGCAAGGTAGTACTTGACGAGGTCCAGCTTGGTGACCCCGATCTCAGGGAAAAACACCTTGTCCGGATTGGTTACGGTAACTTCCACACCGCTGAGCTCCAGGACCTGCGAAGGAGCCATCTAGTTGGACGGGCGGGCGGGCACGGCCCCCGACCTAATAAAGGCTCTGGATGGCCGCCATGGGGATCTTCACCCATTCCGGGCGGTGAGCCAGCTCGTAGCCGATCTCGTAGATCCCCCGGTCAAGCTCAAACGCTTTCAGGACCAGGCCGAAGTTGTCCTCGTCCTCGGGCAGCAGCCCTTCCTGGCGCCGCGCAGCTTCCAGGTAGCCGTCCACGAAAGCCCCCCGGTTTCGCTGCTCCCACTCGTGCGCCAGCTCGGCTGCAACATCCAGGTCCTCCTGCTCGGCGGCCGCAGTCCAGGTGGCGTAGTGCAGCGACCTCAGCATGCCGGCAACGTCTTTCATCGGCGAGGTCTTGTAGCGACGTTCCTCGACCGGCCGGGACGGCTCACCCCCGAAGTCCAGCACGAACCAACCGGTGTCGGTCCGCATCACCTGGCCTAGGTGCATGTCGCCGTGCACCCGGAGCGAAGGGCCGGCGTCCTCAAGTGCCGCCAGACGTCCAAACAGGCGCCTGGCGGCTTCCTTGTCCAGGTCCGGGTGATCGACCCGCTCCAGCTGTCCCTCCATCGCCTCGGCCCACTCGGGGGCGTTACCGGGAGAGATCCCAAACGCTCTGCCCAGGGCCCCGTGCAATTCGGCAGTGGTGGCCCCGAGGCGATTTGCCTCGGCGGCAAAGTCGCCGCCGGTCACCCAGGGGTCGGCCCGGCTCCCGAACATGTCGCGCAGCGAGGTGAGTGCCATCGCCCATCCTTCCACCCCACCGGCCAGGTACGGCTGCACCATCCCCAGGTCGGTGCCGTCGTGCCTCCAGGCACCTAGCGGAGCCGCCACGTGCGGGAAACCGACCTTTCCGAGAGCTTCGGTGACCTCCAGGTCCAGGTTCACCTTCTCCGAGAGCGTCCGGAAGATCTTGAACACCACCTGGTCGTCGTAGATCAACATGGTGTTGGACATCTCGGCGGTGATCGGCCGCACCCGGACCGGATGGAACAGGTCGGGAAACAGCGACCGGAACAGCTTCAGCGCCAGCTCGGAGTCGCGCACCGCCTCGTAACCCCAGGCGGGACCCTCGTCGGTGGCGAGCTCACCCATAAGCGCTTCGGAGTTTCCCTCCAGGAAGGTGAGGGTCCAGTCGGTCGGCCTTAGACCGATCAGCACGTTGTAGCGCTCAGGCGGGACATCGACCGCCCGAACCTCGGCCTCCACCCGCACCAGGGACGGCCACTCGCCCTCCAGGATCTGCACCTTATCGGGAACTACCTCGGTGATCTCGTGGCCCTTGCCGCCGAACCATCGCTGGTTGGGCAGAAAGCGCTCCAGCGCCTCGGTAAGCATCTCCGGCTTGATCTCTCTCATGCGTCCACCAGCTGGAACCAGTAGAAACCGTGCTCACCAAGGGTCAGCAAGTACGGGAGCTCCCCGATCTTGGGGAAAGGAACTCGCCCGATCATCTCGACGGGGGTCTTACCTTCGAACCGGCCGAGGTTGAGCTCGACGGGCTGAGCAAAGCGGCTGAGGTTGTTGACGCAAAGAATGATGTCGTCCTCCGATTCCCTAACGTAGGCCAGGACGGATGGGTTCTGGTTGCTGAGGACCTCCATTGATCCGGTACCAAATACGGCGTGGTGCTTGCGAACCACCAATAGTCTTCTTACCCAATGTAGAAACGAACTAGGGTTCCGCATCTCGGATTCCACGTTGACCGCCTGATAACCGTATACAGGGTCCATCAGAGGCGGCAGGTACAGGCGGGCAAAATCGGCGGTGCTAAAACCGCCGTTGCGGTCCGGGGTCCACTGCATAGGTGTGCGTACACCATCCCGGTCGCCAAGGAAGACATTGTCTCCCATTGCTATCTCGTCACCGTAGTACAGGA
This sequence comes from Actinomycetota bacterium, assembly GCA_035540395.1. GTDB lineage: Bacteria > Actinomycetota > CADDZG01 > JAHWKV01 > JAHWKV01 > JAJCYE01. The sequence continues at coordinate 746 of DATLGP010000369.1, read as the reverse complement.
TCGGACTCCCCGGCAAGCTGAACAACAGCGCGTGGAACAGCTGTACAGACCCGATATTGTTGTCGAGCAGCGGCGCCAGCCTGCGCCGGATGCCGAGGTTGATCTTCATCAGCGGGTCCTTGGCGTACTCGTTGTACATGTAGTCGCGCTCCTCGCCGGTGACCATCTCCAGGGTCAGCTCGTCGTGGTTGCGCAGGAACAGGGCCCACTGCGCGCCGTCGGGAATGGGCGGGATCTGGGCGAGGATCTCGGTGATGGGATACCGCTGTTCCCGGCGCAGGGCCATGAACATGCGAGGCATCAGCGGGAAGTTGAAGCACATGTGGCATTCGTCGCCGTCGCCGAAGTAGTCCACCACGTCGGACGGCCACTGGTTCGCCTCGGCGAGGAGCACTTTGCCGGGGTACTCGGCGTCTATCGTGGCCCGCAGCCGCTTCAGGTAGTCATGGGTCTCCTCGAGGTTTTCGCCGTTGGTGCCGTCCCGCTCGAACAGGTAGGGAACCGCGTCAAGCCGGAACCCATCCAAGCCCAGGTCCAGCCAGAACCTGACAACGTTCAGCATCGCCTCGCTTACCTCGGCATTGCGGTAGTTCAGATCCGGCTGGTGGGAGAAGAACCTGTGCCAGTAGTACTGCTGGCGCAGGGTGTCCCAGGTCCAGTTGGACTTCTCGGTGTCCAGGAAGATGATCCGGGCCTCGGACCACTGCTGGTCGTCATCGCTCCACACGAACCAGTCGGCCTTGGGG
>DATLGP010000368.1:0-3335 GCA_035540395.1 Actinomycetota bacterium | reverse complement strand
TTCCGTCTGCGGGGCCCGGCTGGTTGGTCGGGCGCTCATCGGCATGCTTGGGCGGGTTTCCGACAGTCCTCAGACCCTTCTCGCCTTCTTCAGTCATCCGGAGCCTCCTTGCTCGACGAATATTTTGGACAGTAAGCTGCCCGTCTAGCACAATTACTGCTAATTAATACCTGCCCCTGATACCCGGCCGTTAAACCCGGCGGAACGGCACCGGGAACCCGGTTACCATGGTTTGTGCTTTCCCTGTCCGAGGAGTTGCTCCTCCTCGCCCTCGACGACCAGAGGGGAGTGCGGGGTCGAAGAAAGGCCGGGAACGTTGTCCGCGATCGCGTTGGTCAGCGCGGCGGCCACGGCCGCGATCGTGGCAACCACATCCGCCTCTTCCGCTTCATGCTCGGCGGCGGCATCCTCCTCGTCCTGCTGAGCCAAATTCCAGGGAAATCTGAAATGAGAACCGGTGGCTTCTGACAAACCGGTCGTAGAACGGGTTCATCCTCCCGACGGGTTAATGCGTCTCATCAATCCCCTGACCAAACGATTACTGCGCCGCGGCGGCAGGATTTCGGAGCGGTTGGTGATCCTGCATTTTACGGGCCGCAAGTCGGGCCTGGAGTATTCGACTCCGGTGGGATACCGCACCATCGGCGGACGCATTGCCCTGCTTACCAACAGCGGCTGGCGTCACAACTTCCGTGGCGGAGCGGACGTGCAGGTCACATTGAAGGGCAACACGATCGGCGCCCGCGCACGGCTTCTATCCAGCCCGGCGGCGGTCGCGGAGATTTATGACCGGCTGATCGGTGAGCTCGGCTGGCAGAAGGCCGGCCGTGAGTTGGGAATCCGCATCAACGCAGACCGCCGGCCGACCCTCGGCGAACTGGAGGAAATGATCCAGAAATCCGGACTGTCGATTGTCTGGATCGATCCCGTGGAGTGATTGCCGAAACCCCGCGGGGCTGCGGCCCTAGCGGGCCGCAGCTTTGCCGTACTGGCGGATCGACAGCGGGACGAAGACGACCAGGATCCCCACCACCGAGATCAACGTGTACAGCACCGGGTTCTGCATCGACCAGACCTCCGCGGCAGGCATGGACCCCGTGTTGCCGAACAGTTCCCGGACCGCCTGAGCCAGAGCCGAGATCGGATTCCACTCGGCGAAGGCCTTCAGCGGACCGGCGAGGTTGCTGCTCGGAACGAACACGTTGGAGATGAAGACCATGGGCATGATGACCATGAAGCTGGCGTTGTTCACGACCTCCACGCTGGATACTTTCAGCCCCACGTAGGCCATGATCCACGACACCGCATAGGCAAACAGCAGGAGCAGCAGCAGGCCGAGGATGGCCTCCACCATCGAGGTCCTGATCCGCCAGCCGACCGCCAGGCCGGTCAGTGACATCACGACGATGGAAAGGGCGTTGTAGAAGATGTCGCTCGCCGTTCGCCCTATCAGCACCGCCGACTTGGAGATGGGCAGCGAGCGAAAGCGGTCGATGATCCCCTTTGTCATGTCCTCCGCCAGTCCGGCGCCGGTGAAGGTGGAGCCGAAGATGACCGTCTGGGCAAAGATTCCGGCCATCAGGTACTCCTTGTAGTCGATACCTGGGATCTCGATCGATCCGCCGAACACGTAGGCGAAGAGCAGGACGAACATGATCGGCGACATGGTGGTCCAGATCAGCACCTCCGGCACCCGCTTGATCTTTATCAGGTTGCGCTTGGCCACCACCGCTCCGTCGGCCAGCGCCAGTGCCAGTGAGCTCATCGAGCTACCTCCTTGGTTTTCTTGTTCTTTTTGGTGGCCTTAGCCGATGCGGCACTTTCGGCGGCTTCCTCTTCCTCGCTGTGGTGACCGGTCAATGAAAGGAACACGTCGTCCAGCGTTGGACGCCTGAGCCCGACGTCAACCACTTCGATCATGGCGTCGGACAGTCCCTGAAGCACCATCCGCAGGTCATCGGCCCCTCCGCCGACCCCGGCGGTCAGCCGGCGAGCCGTCACCTCGAACTGCACTCCGTCCACCGCATACGATTCGAGCACCTTGCGGGCCTGATCCAGGTCCCCAAGATCCACCAGCACCACCTCGACCCGCTCTCCGCCCACCTGCTTCTTCAGCTGGTCGGCGGTTCCTTGGGCGATCTTGCGGCCTTTGTCGATGACGACTATGTCGTCGCAGAGCTGGTCGGCCTCCTCCATGTACTGGGTGGTGAGGAGCACCGTCGCCCCGCCGCGCACCAGGTCCTGGATGGTGTCCCACATCTGCAACCGGGTGCGGGGGTCGAGGCCGGTGGTGGGTTCGTCGAGAAAGATCACCGGTGGCTCGGCAACCAGAGCCGCCGCCAGGTCCAGCCGGCGGCGCATTCCTCCCGAGTAGGTCTTGGCGGGTCGGTCCCCCGCGTCGGTGAGCGTGAAGCGCTGCAGGAGCTCGCGGGCCCGCTCCCGTGCTCGGCGGCGGCCCAGGTGGTACATGCGGCCGACCATGTCCAGGTTCTCGAAGCCGGTGAGGTGCTCGTCGATCGCAGCACTCTGGCCGGAAAGGCCGATCTTGTGCTTGACCGCCTCCGCCTGGGTACGGACGTTCAAACCCGCAACCTCGGCCTCCCCGGCGTCGGCGTGCAAAAGCGTGCTGAGAATTCGCACCGCCGTAGTTTTGCCGGCCCCGTTGGGGCCCAAAAGCCCCAGGACCTGGCCCTGCGGAACCATCAGGTCCAGCCCATCAAGCGCCACCACGTCTCCATAGCGTTTGACCAGGCCCGAGGTTCTAATCATGTAAGTCACAGCGTTACCCCTTCCGTGGATGTAGCTGTCTTGCAGTTCAGAGTCTTCATCGATATTTCGAAGTCGATCGAAAATACCGCGCATTGCGGTCAGAGACTGTCCGCATTAGTCGGATCTGCGAAGGTTTCCGTGCATCTTTAGAGCTCGAAAGATAGGGAGTGGCTCCGGCGAGCCTCCGACGGCCCGTAATGCTTAGGGATTTGTAATGGCTTCGAAGAACCTCTTTTCTCCAGGCCTTTCCGGGATTACCATTTACATACAGAAGGCCGTGGAACTGGACTGGGGAGGGGGAGGTGCTCGACGTATCCGACTCGCGTAATTTCTCGCGGACACCGGTAGCCGGACTCTTCCCGCTCAGACACAAGATCCCGTCGCTCGGCGACGAAGCCTGGGTGCTGGGGGAGCCCCTGGGCCCGGTGCAGGCGCCGGGGCCCTCGACGGTGACCTCCAACCCTCCGGGACCGGCGCCCGCCTAGCCGGTCCCCACCCCTCACGCTGCCGGGAGGCGCCCCCATCCCGAGGGTAGCCTCCCGGCATGCGCTCCACCTCGCCTGACC
>DATLGP010000367.1:0-7656 GCA_035540395.1 Actinomycetota bacterium | reverse complement strand
AAGAACAGCTCCTCCTCCTCGTGGAAGTGTCGGAGCAGGCGCCCGAGGTAGAAATTGATGAAATCGTCTGCCATCCGGGTCCGGGCCGCCCCGTCGCCCACCCCTGCGGCGTTTTCGAGCCTGCGGGCCTGCGCCAGCGCCAGATGGTGGTCACGGCTCAGTGGAATCAGCGCGTCGTGTCGCCTTGCCATGGGTCCCTCCTGTGTGCCTGGTCACGTCACTGCAAGCCTTACCGATCGCCCGGGGAGCCCCCGCCGGCGGCGGTGGTGCCTTTCTTACGGGCTTATCGGGCCGGCGTCTCGTCCGGATCGGCCAGCGTGGCCTCGTCTTCGGGAAGCTCTGGGTGGGGTGCCGGCTCGTCCCCCGGCCCGATGTCGTTCCTATCTGCCCTCAGTGACGCCACGATCGTAACCGTCAAGACGCTTGCGATCACCCCCAACGATATGGCCACCGGCAGGTGGTAGAAGTCCGAGATGATCATCTTGATACCGACGAAGCCCAGGATCACGCCCAACCCGACATTCAGGTACCGGAAGCGATCCGCCATTCCCGCCAGCAGGAAGTACAGGGAGCGCAGGCCCAGGATCGCGAAGGCGTTGGAGGACAGGACGATGAACGGTTCCCGGCTTACCGCCAGGATCGCCGGGACCGAGTCGACGGCAAAAATCACGTCGGTCGCTTCGACCATCACCAGCACGGTGAACAGCGGGGTCGCCATCATCCGGCCGTTCTCCCTGGTGAACAGCTTCTGGCCGTGGTACTGGGTAGTCGTCGGAATCACCTTGCGCACCAGCTTTAGCACCGGGTTGTGCTCCGGGTGAATCTCCGCCCCGTTGTGCCTTGCGATTTTGAATGCGGTCAACAGGAGGAAGGCGCCGAAGACGTACAGAATCCAGTCGAACCGATCGATCAGGGCCACTCCGGCGAAGATGAATGCGGCCCGCAGCACCAGGGCGCCGAAAACCCCGTAGAACAAAACCCGGAACTGGTACTTGGCGGGGACGGCGAAAAACGACAGCAGCACCGCCCACACGAAGACGTTGTCGACGGAGAGGCTCTTTTCGATGAGGTAGCCCGCGATGTACTCGCCGGCCGCCTGCCCCCCCTGCCACCACAACATCACCCCGGTGAACCCGAGGCCGATTGCGATCCAGACGCTGCTTTCTATCGCCGCTTCCCTGAAGGTGATCACGTGGGGCTTGCGGTGGACCAGCAACAGATCCAGGAGCAACAAAGTGGTGACCCCGACCGCAAATGCGATCCAGACGCCGGCCGGAACATCGAAGCTGGCGTACCGGTGGGGACCGGGCGACGCAACAGCGAGATAAAGGGCGGGCGTCATGCATTTGATCTTGCCATCAAACGACCGTATCCGTTGGAGTCGCCAGCCATTCTGCAGTCGGCCGCCACGGCGGCCTGCGGGGATTCACCACGTCCATGTGGCCGGACCTCGGAACGATCCGCAGCACCACGTCGTCCCCGAGGCTTTTGGCTCTTTGGGCGTATAGCGAGCTGGCCGCCGGGGGTACGATGCGATCTCGCTCGCCATGGACGACAAGCTGCGGTACCCCCAGCGGCAGGCGCTCAACCGGCGATGCAGCCCGGTACCTGGCGGGATGCCGCTGGGGCGGTCCGCCGAGAAGAGCCTCCACCGCGTCCGATCCCACCCCGTGCTCCCAGGCTCCCTGCAGGTCGGTGACTGCTGCCAGGGCCGCTACCCTTCCCACCGCGGGATGGCCGCCGGATGAGCTTGCTCGCTCGCCGGCGAGCCATAGCGCCAGTTGCCCGCCGGCCGAATGGCCGGCGACGGCCACCGAGGTGACGTCCAGCAGGCGGCCCTCCGGGAGCGCGGCCAGCGCATCGAACCCGTTCAAGACGTCCTCCAGAGTCCCCGGCCACCCTCCGCCGGGCTCCCCCACTCTTCGATACTCCAGGTTCCAGACCGCTATCCCCCGCCCGGCCAATTCCTGCGCCGGACCGGACATCAGGTCCAGCCCCCACGGCAGGTGCCAGAACCCACCGTGGAGCAGAACTGCCGCCGGATAAGGCGGTTTGCCGGCCGGCAGGGTGAGAACCCCGAACTGTGAGGGCGCCGGACCGTAGAAGCGGCGGACCGACCGCGTGGAATAAATCAAGTAGGGACTTTACGATAGCTGGCAAGCACCGAAGAATGGGCCGCAGGCCGGACGGCTTTCAGCTAGCATTTCTTCCGCCAGGGGTACTGTCGGCCGTTGATTCTTCATCCGTTTCGGGAGCGCCAAGACCATGTCAACCGAATTCGCCGATCCTCCAACCGACCCAACCCTGGAAGTCCCGGACATCGGCCTCGGCCCGGCCGGCGTAATTGGGGACGGTCCGGTGAACGAAGATGCAATCTGGCGTCTGGCTATTGCGCTGTCGGGGGCGGTCACGCCCTTCGAGGTCGGCCTGGCAGTTGCCGAGAGCGGGGCGGCGGCGGCAGGCGCCTCCTTCGCCAATCTGGCAATTCTTGATCCCGAGACCGACCGGGTTCGGGTGGTACACGGCTCGGTTCTGGACCCCGGGATCGCCGCTCGATGGGCCGAGTTCGGCCTAGACGAGCACACCCCCCTATGCGAGGCGATGCGCACCGGGCGGGCCGTTCTCCTGGGCTCCGAAGGGGAGATCACCCGGGAGTACCCGGACCTGCTGCCGGAAACCCTGGCGGCATCGCTGAGTGCCACGGTGTCGCTGCCCCTCGTCGGGGCAGCCGGCCAGATCATCGGAGCGATCGGGCTGGGGTGGCAGGCCCCGCAGCGTTTCGGTACCAAGCAGATGCTCCGGCTCGACCGGATGTCCAAGATGGGAGCACAGGCCCTCGACCGGGCGCTCGCCGAACGGGAGAGGGGACGGCGCGCCGCCGAGGAGGCGGCGGACGCCGACGTGCTGCAAAAGGCGTTCCTACCGGGCAACCTGCCACAAACCCCGCGCCTGGAGATCGCTGCAGCCTACCTCCCGGCCCGGGACGCCCCGATGGGAGGCGACTGGTACGACGCCTTCCCGGTCGACGGCGGCCTATGCGTGGTAATCGGCGACGTCGGGGGTCACGGCCTGCAGGCGGCGGCGATGATGGTCCAGCTGCGCAACGCCGTCCGGGCGTATGCCCAGGAGGACCCCAGCCCCGCCCGGGTGCTCGGCCGCGTCAATCGAATGCTGTGCCGGCTGGCACCCGAGGAGACCGCTACCGCGATTGTTGCGTTGTGGAACGAAGAAACGGGCACGATCGTACGTGCCAACGCCGGGCACCCCACCGTGCTTCGCTGCCGGTCCGGCGAGACCGAGTTCTTGTTTCCGCCGGCCGGACATGCCCTACTGGGGGCAGACCCGGCATGGGAGTACGGGCAGGAGACCAAGGTTTTGCGCTCCGGCACCACCTTGCTGTTCTACACGGACGGCCTGATAGAGATGCGAAACCGCAGCCTTGACCAGGGGATGAACCAGCTCAAAGAATTCGTTACGGGCCTTCCGGACCTGTCGCCCCAGGCAGTCTGCGACGAGGTGCTGGAGTGGCGCCTGCGCACGGCAAGCCGTGAGGACGATATCTGCGTCCTGGCGGTACGTATCCGCTAGTTGCCCTCTACCTTCATCTCAGCAGATGAGCTGTCGAAGCATCTGAACGAGAAGGGGTGGGTGATAGTCGACTGCCGCTACGTCCTTGGCCGGCCGCAGGCGGGCAAAGAGTCGTACCGGCAGGGTCACATTCCGGGGGCCCGGTATGCCGACCTGGAGGACGACCTGTCGGGCACGGTCGTTGCGGGACTCACCGGCCGGCACCCGTTGCCCGCCGGACCCGATCTGGTGTCCACGTTGCGGCGCCTCGGTATCTCAAACGACTCGCAGGTGATCGCGTACGACGACGGGTCGGGGCAGATGGCGGCCGCGCGCCTGTGGTGGTTGCTGAAATGGGCCGGCCACCAGGCGGTAGCCGTCCTGGACGGCGGGCTCGCCGAATGGGTTCGCAAGAAGCTGCCGCTCTCCTCCGGTGCCGAGCCCGTCGCGCCCGGCAGGTTTGAGGCCCGGTTCCGCCATGAGATGGTTGCGACCACCGATCAGGTTCTTGCTTCGTTGGACGCAGGCGGGATGGTCCTGGCGGACTCCCGCACCCCCGACCGGTTTCGAGGAGAAAACGAGAACATCGACCCGGTAGCCGGGCATATCCCGGGGGCGGTTTCGGTTCCGTTCCTGGAAAATCTGGACGCCGGCGGCCGCGGCCTGCCTCCCGAGCAGCTTCGGGCCCGGTTCGAGTCCCTGCCGCGGAGAGGGTCCGAGATGGTCTTCTACTGCGGGTCGGGCGTCACCGCGGCCCAGAACGTCCTGGCACACTGCGCCGCGGGACTGAGCGGTTCCCGGCTTTACGCCGGCTCCTGGAGCGAATGGATCACCGACCCCGGCAGGCCGGTCGAGACCGGCGGCGCGGCTTGACCGTTCCCGAACTCACCGGCGTGCTGGAAACCGTCCTCTACTACACCGACGAGGACGCCACCCGCCGTTTCTACACCGAGGTCATGGGGATGCGCGTGATCGGCCAGATGCCGGGCCGCCAGGTGTTCCTTCGAGCCGGGGCAAGCGTGTTCCTGCTGTTCAATGCCGAGGCAACCCGGGGCTCCGGGTCCCTGCCTCCCCATGGAGCCGAGGGGGCCGGTCACGTCTGCTTCCTGGTGCCTGCCCCCGCCTACGAGCAGTGGCGAAGCCACCTCCGAGCGGCAGGCGTGGCGGTAGTGCAGGAGGTGGACTGGCCGATGGGGCATTCGGCTTCCCGACCGCTCGGATCCTCGTTCTACTTTCGTGATCCATCGGGGAACCTGCTGGAGATAGCAAACGCCGACTTCTGGCCCCGCTAGAATGCTCGGCTGCTACCCCACCCCGAGGGCGGCTCTTACGTAGTAGATGCCGAAGTAGATGAGGAACGCCACGGTGGACAGGTACATCATCCAGTGGACCTCCCTGGCCTCCCCTCGGAGCAACTTGATAATCGTGTAACTGACGAACCCGGCGCCGATGCCGTTGGTGATGGAGAAGGTGAACGGCATCACCACCATGGTGAGAAACGCCGGGATTCCGATGTCGTGCCGTTCCCACGGGATGTCCCGGACCAGCTCCATCATCAAAAAGCCCACGATGATCAGCGCCGGTGCAGTGGCCTGCGGCGGGATCACATCGGCCAGCGGCCACAGCAGGATCGATACGAGAAACAGCAAGCCGACCACCGAGGCGGTCAGGCCGGTCCGCCCTCCCTCGGAGATCCCCGAGGCGCTTTCGATGTAGGTGGTGTTGGACGAGGCACTGAACGCGCCGCCGATGGCCGCAGCGGCCGAATCCACGCCCAGCACCTGCTTCACGCGGGGAAGGCGGCCCCGGTCGTCCAGGTAGCCGGCCCGGGCGCCCAGCCCGACGACGGTTCCCATGGTGTCGAAAAAGTCCGAGATCATGATCGTGAACACGGCCAGCACGGCTGCGATGGCCCCCATGCGACCGAAATAGGCGAACGAGAAGTCGCCTATCAGGCTGAAGTTCTCCGCCGTAGGAAGGGCGATCAGCCGCTCGGGGAACCGGGCTGCGGCCGGCGTCTCGTCCGGCCAGCCGTTGCCTCCGGCGACCAGCTCGTTCAGCAGGATGGCGATGGCCGTCGTCCCGAGAATGCCGAGCAACAGCGCTCCCCGAAACCGGCGGCTCACCAGGTAGGACGTCGACAGCAGGCCGATGATGAATACGGCCACCGGGAGACCGCGCAGCTCTCCGCCTCTGCCCAGCTCTACCAAGAGCGCCGGCGTCTCGGGCCTCCCGACAAAACCGGCGTTGATGAACCCTATAAAGGCGATGAAAAGGCCGATCCCCAGACCGATCGCCTGCTTAAGAGCCAGCGGAATGGCATTCATCACCGCCTCCCGAAAGCCGGTGAGCACCAGGATGAAGATGATGATGCCCTCGGTGACGATGACACCCATTGCCTCCGGCCAGGAAAGGCCGTTGCCGGCCACCAGCTGGAAGGCAACCACCGCGTTCAGCCCCAGACCGGCGGCGACCCCGAACGGGTACCGGGCAATCATGCCCATGGCGAGGCTGCTGACCGCGGCGGCGAGGGCGGTAGAGGTCAGAACCAGAGGAAACGCCAGCGTGAGGCCGTTGCGGTCGGGCACTGCGCCGAGCACCGAAGGGTTGACGAACAAGATGTACGCCATCGTCATCCAGGTGGTGAGGCCGGCGACGACCTCTGTTCGCACCGACGACCCGGCGGCCGATATTCCGAAAAAGCGGTCGAGACCGGAGCGGGGAGCGTGCTCCTCGCTCTCGGTGGCAGTCACCTCGTTGCTGGGTTCTTCCATGCCCCCCGACCCACGTACCGTCAGAACTGCTCGAATTCTTGCTCAGGCACTCTCCCGGTACAAGGGCCGGCCGCGTGTTGTGGGCCTTTAGCTTGGAACTCGTCACTTGTGCCCCGGTGACGGCGTTCGAATCGGGGAGTCCAGGCGGCCGCACCCGGGCAGGTACGCGGCTTCCCGAGGCTACGGACGCCTGGACTTCGCCCCGTCAGGGAACCACGATCAGCAAATGGTTCCCGCCACCATCAGGATCGGCGGCTTTACTTCGTGGGGTTCTGCGTTGACTGCCCCTGGGCATCCTGCTGGGCGTTGGTGCCCTGCGTGTCCTGGCCCTTACCTGCGGAGCCGGCGGTGCCCATGATGTCCTGGGATCCTTCGGAGGGCTTCCCTTCATCGGTAAGCTGGGGATCAGTAGGTTCGTTGACCATAGCCTCCTCCTTCTGCTCGACCGGGGGTCGTGGTTTCTTCAACCCTCCGTCTTGTCAAAATTAGCTACCCTCAACCTTCGGCGATAAACGATTTCTCTCACGGTTTACCGTCTTGATTTCCTCGTACGCCCTACGGCGAAATGAGGCGGAGCCCGGGGAGTCATTCTTCGGACCGGTGGAGAACTGGTCGGCGAACGTCTACCCGCCCGGGACCAATTCGCGATAGCTGTCCCTGGAAACCGATCCCGCGACCAGAGTGCCGTCGCCCCGGGGAATATCTATCGGCTGTCCTTCCAGCGTGAAGGCGACCCGGCCGACTCCGGGCCGGCCGGTGAGAGTCAGAACCATCTGGGCAATTGCCAGCCGCTGCGTCGGCCCGTCGAGCACCGTGAACTGTTGGGTCAGGTCAACGCTGGCAACCCCCCCCACCAGGTCCACCCTGGCTACTGCATTCTCGTCGGCGAAGGCGGTGGAAAGGCCCTGTCGCAGCTCGGCTCGGGTCGGGCCGGTCAGCAGGGCATCCATTACTGCGAACAAGGGGGCCTCGGCGGGAGCCAGACGACGCTCAACCGGCACGAGCTGCTGTCCGGACGGATCCAACAGGTAGATCTGCACCAGCGGGCCTTCCGCCGGAGGAGCAGTTTCGGCCGGCTCTGGAGACTCGGATTCCAAAAGCCCAAACGGGACGTCGTTCAGCCTTTCCGCCCGGTCGTCGACCGGCACACCACAGCCCACTGCACCGGCCAGCAGGGCCACCACCAGGAAGAGCAGGTTCACTCTCGTGTTCATGATTCCGCCTTCACCGGCAGCTCTATGACGAACCGGCTACCGCCACCCTCGCGATCCTCCAGGCGGACGGTGCCCCCGTGCAGAGCGGCGTGCTCCCAAAC
>DATLGP010000366.1:0-6844 GCA_035540395.1 Actinomycetota bacterium | reverse complement strand
TCTTCGAAGTCGGCGTCCACTCGCAGCGCCGGCTCCGGATCCGCCACGGACCGGTTGGTATGGTTACTCAAGGCTCCTCCGGCAGAATGGGGCGAAATGGGGGATCGCAAGATTGTACTTAAACTGGCTCGCAGGATCCGGTTCTCACCTAAAAACGGTTCTCCGGCGCCGGATATGCGTCGTATAACGATGAAATGAACGATCCGGGCCGGGATGCGGGCTCCCGAGGAGAGATGAACCCCTGCGGGGACCTGGGGTCCAAGACCCTGGAGATCACCGACATGGACAAGGCGGGCGCGCAGAAGCTTTACGGCCTGCCGCTCAACGCCTTCCGGCTGATCGACGCCTGATCCCGGTTTCAGACCGGCTCAAGAACCCGGTTCGAGCCGTCGTCGAAGACCACCACTCCCCCGTGCGGCAGCCATCCTTCCGCCGATTCGGGGCCGCTCAACAGTGCGGCCTTCGCCAGGACCTCCCCCTCGACGGCGGTGGGGGCCAGGGCGCTCACCTGGACGACCCCGGTAAAAGCGGAGCCCCCGGTGTTGGGATCCAAAAGGTGGTGGGTCGGTCTCATCGACTGAAACCAGCTCCTCTTGGCGACGCTGCTGGTGGCCAGGGCTCCCCCGGTCACTGCGAACTCGTGGACGACCGGCCCGCTGAACGGGTTCGGCACCTCCAGCATTCGGGCCACCGCCTCCGTCCCCCCCACCCTCACGTCGCCCTCGCAGTCGACGGCAAAACCGGGGTATTCGGCAAGCCTGGCGGCAACCGCATCGGCCGCCAGGCCTTTGACCATCCCTCCTCCGTCGAACTTCAGTCCCCTAGGGCGGGTCACCGTGCCTGCGTCCAGGTCCACCTTCACCTGCTTCCACCATTGCGTTGACGAGCCGGCCCCCGGCCGGCGGGCCGGCGCCAGGGCCAGAGCAAGCGGCAGAGCAAGGGTCCCCCGGAAGCGGTCCTCCCGGTACCCCGCCTCCTCGATCGCCTCCAGCAGGGTGCAGTCGACCAGTCCACCGGTGGCGTCGGCGGCATCCACCGCCGCTTGCACGAATCGGGCCATCACCGGGCTCACCGCAACGGTGTCCTGGTTGCTGCGGTTGAGGGCGGACAGCTCGCTCTGTTGCTTGAACCGGGAGAACGTTGCATGCAGATCGAGCAGCAGGTCGATGGACATCTGAACCGCCTGTTCGGCCCGACCTTCGGGTCCGCTGCCCTCCACCGCAACCGTCGTTGCCCCGCCGAAGCAGGTGAACGTCCGGGAGACCTCAGTCATCCGCGGCCACCACCTCCACCGGCAGACCGAGAGCCTCCGTCGCCAGGTCCGCCCGCTGGGAGGAGGAGAACAGCTCCAGGCTTATGTCGGCACCGTCCCTGGCGTCCACATAGACGGTTACGGTTTTCCCGACGACCACCTCGATCCCACTCACCTTTTGCCCGTGGGAACGGTCGAGGCCGATGGCGATCCGCAGCAATCCGGCGCAAGACCGCACCAGGGCCTGGTCCTTTTTCGAGAGCAGGCCGAACTCCGGATGCTTCGCGCTGGGCACGCTCTTGCGGTGGTAACGAGCAATCTGAGCGATCAGCTCGATCTCCCGGTCGGTGAAACCCGTAAGGTGCTCGGAGTTTCTGATCATGTAGTAGCTGTGGCGGTGGTGGCCGGCGTGGCTGAGGAACAGCCCCAGGTTGCACAGCAGGGCTGCCGCTTCCAGGTACTCCCGGGCATCGTCGCCCAGGCCGTGCAGATCGCAGGTCTGGTCGAAGAGGCTGAGGGCCAGCTGAGCTACGTGGCCGGAGTGATCCAGGTCGTCATCCATCTGCTCGGCCAGGTAGATCACGCTTTTGCGCCTCAGGTCGGAAAGGTGGTGGAGCGAGCCTCCGTGGTGGCGCCGCCACGCGTCGAGCAGGACGCCCTCGCGCAAAGCGTAATCGGAGAAGACCATCTCCGGTATCTCAAACTCATCGAATACCTGTTCAAGGATTATTGCGCCCCCCAGGATGATGTCGGCCCGTTTGGGGTCCATGCCGGGCAGTTTGGCTCTGGCCTCCGAGGACGAGGCCTTGACCAGGGACTTGATGACCGACTTCAGGTCGCTTCGGCTGAGAACGAAGTTGTTCCACGTCTTCGGTGCCGCCTCCTCCTTGCGCGCCAAAGCCATCGCCGACACGGTCGCCGTGGTGCCGGAGGAGCCCACTGCGACCTCGAAGCCCAGCCGTCTCACCTCCCGGCCGAACGCCGCCAGGTTCGCCCGCACGTACCGCCGGCAGGAGTCGACCGCACCGGAGGGCACCTTCTCGGCGTCGAAAAACCGCTGAGTCATCCGGATGGCACCCATCTTCAGGCTGCGGACGGCGAGGCTTTCGCCCCGCCAGCCCACAAGCAGCTCGGTGGAGCCCCCTCCGATGTCACAGACGAGCAGCCTCTGGTCGAATACGGGTACCGCCTGTAGTACACCGAGGTGAATCAGGCGGGCCTCCTCGAAGCCCGAGATGACCTCCACCTCTACCCCCGCCTCGTCCCGCGCCCGGTCCAAAAACACTTGACGGTTCTCGGCCTCTCTGACCGCGCTCGTGGCCACCGCAGTCACCGGCGCCCCGAGGGCGTCGGCCATCTCCCGGAACCGGGCGAGTGTCCGGACGCCCCGGTCGACCGCGTCGCCGGCCAGGTGCTTGAGGTCCCCGGCACCCGATCCCAGCCGGACCATCTCTTTCTCGCGTCCCAGCACTTCCATGGCATGGGGACCGGTGACCCTTGCGATCACCAGGTGTATCGAATTGGTTCCGATGTCTATCGCTGCCAGCACCTCGGACGAAGCCGGTAAGGGCTCGGGGTAAGGGGCGGACACCATGCCGCCAGAGTACCCCAGCCGAGTCAGGCCAATACGATGGGCAAAAGCCTCATCTGGGGCGGCAGCCCGACCGCTCTTCCGACATACGCTTGCGCAGACGCTTGGGGACCTTCGGGGCAGGGCTTGCCCCGACCATCCGCTTCATGGCGTCAAGCTGCTTGGGTCCCTTCAGGCGGCCGAACCACTCCATGCGGCCCCGGACCGCCAGTCCTGCCACCGGTCCCTTGCATACCTTCTGACACCTCACGGTCTTGACCGAAGCCCGCGTCTCGTCGGTAAGGAAGTCCACGACCGTGTCGCTGCCCTTGCACTTGCGGCAGACCCAGACCGTAACCAGCGGGCAGTCCTCGCACGGGTCCTTTGCTTTTCTCGCCGGGGTATGCACTGCACCCTTGGGGCCCGCCAACTCGCTCTTCACCCATCCCCTTCTCGCCGGCACTACGGAAAATAAGGTCGACCATAGTCAACGCATCAGGCGGCCCAAGGTCAAGACAAATCTAACTTTCACTGAAGTTCCCTTTCTTTTTCTCGGAAAGATTCGCCGAACCGATATCAAAATGCGCCGGGCCGGCGCTCACCGCTTGTCATTGCACTTCAAAGGACCGCACAAATTGGAGGGATTCATGTTCGGAGGCCTGTTCACCACCATCTTCGGCAAGATAGCCGCCGTCGTAGTAACGGTTGGCGGAGTAGCCGGGGGCATGGCTGCGGCGGGTTCGCTGCCCATCGCCGGCCAGGATGTCGCCGTTTCCACCATCACCGCCGCCGGCCCGGAGACCTTGGGGCTGCCCACCGGAGGTGGAGTTCCTCTGGTGTTCCCTGAGCTGCCCAAGTTCCACCAGGCGGTTATCGACCAGGGAGCCCAGGGCCTGGCTGCCACAGCTTCCACCCAGGCCGTCCGTGGCGCCTCTCAGGCCGAGCGCAACGCCGCCAAGGCGGCCGCCGCAGCCCAGAAGTGCCTGGACGAGCTGACCGCCCAGGTGAACGCTCTGGTAGCAGGAATTCCGGGCATCACCACGCAGGAGCAGGCAACGGCCATGGTCGCCCAGGCCAAGGCTATTGCCGACGGCGCGACCGCCTGCGCAAAGCAGGCCACCGCCCTCGGGCAGCAGGGTATCGACCAGGTCAACAACGCGGCTGCCCAGCTCAACTCGGCAGTCGCCCAGCTCGGCGCACTGCAGACCGCGGCCGGCCAGGCGGTCCACGGCGCCCAGAACGCAGTCGGCGACGCGGCCAAGAGCATCGACAAGGCCAGCGGCTCGGCCTTCGGGATGTTCAAGCAGATCACCGACATGGCCGCCGCCCTGATGTCGACCGCAACCGAATACCAGCAGAAATTCCAGACCCCGGGACCGGTCACCAACCTTCCGGTGCCCACCCAGCCGGCGCCCACCGGAAACACGGGCCAGTTCGGCCAGTGGGGCAACCTCGGCAGCTGGATGCAGTTCGCCGAGCAGATGCAACAGAACTACGGCACCAGCTTCAACGTCAGCTCGAGCAGCGAGACGGAGTCCACCGGCGGATCGGGTGGCTTTCGCAACCGGCGCTAATCAAACCGGAGGCAACTAGACACACCAGCCGATCCCGCCCAGAAAAGGGACGGTCCCCCCGAGGGACCGTCCCTTTTTCTTTCTACTCGCAGGCAACAATCGGCCCAGGTCCTAAATCAGCCGGCGGCTGCCCGCTCCAGGCCGTCCAGGTGGGCCCGGGCCCAGGCCATCAGCTCCTCCAGCGCCGGACGCAGGGCGGCACCGCCGGGGGTGAGCCGGTACAGCGTCGCCACCGGCGGTCCTTCGATGATCTGCCGTTCGACCAGACCTGCGTCGCGCAGCTCGGCCAGGCGGGAGGACAGCATTCCGTCGGTGATCGAAGGGACGGACCGGGCAATCTCGGCAAACCGGCGCGGCCCGTCGAGAAGGACTCCGATGATCATTCCCGTCCAGCGCTTTCCCAGCAGCGAAAAGACCTGAGTTAGCGCCTGGTCGCATACCTGCACCGGATTGTTTCCCATTGGCAGAATTCTACGGTATCGGGTCTGCCCGAACCTACTAGGAATATATGAGCAACTTGTAGCGTAATAGCTTAGGTATGGTTCATCGAGACCGAGGAAGAATCACCGATATGAATGACACCCACACCCGGACCGAGGCCCGCTCGATTGCACCGGCAACCGGCGTCGGCGCAGTCCACCTGGCGGTAACCGATGGAAGCCGGGCGGCCACGTTCTACCAGAACGTATTGGGCCTGCAGATGCTGGAGGAAGGCCCGGCGATCCGCCTCGGGGCCGCAGGCAGGGAGTTGGTTGTCCTGCACCCGGGCGCCGCTCAGCCGGTGCCCCAGGGCACCACGGGCCTGTATCACCTGGCGATCGTAGTGCCCGATCGCAAGGAGTTCGCCCGAGTGGTGAAGCGCCTGTCGGAGATCGGTTACCCCCACGCGCCTACCGACCACACGCTGACCAAGGCCGACTACCTGTGGGACCCGGACGGCAACGGTATCGAGGTGTACGTGGAGACCCCCGAGGACGGAACCTGGTTCATGACCGAGGACGATTTCGGGGCCCGGGATTCCTCGGGAAGGATCCGGTCCGGTAGAGATCCCATCAACCTGAGACAGCTGTTCGCCGAGCTGCCGCCCGAGGAGGACGTGTTCGTGCCGCTGCCTGCGGGAAGCAGGATGGGGCATGTCCACCTGCATGTGCGCGATATCGACGAAGCGGTCGGCTTCTACAACGGGCTCGTCGGTTTTGACGTGACCGGAGTCGTCCCGCGGCTGGGGATGGCATTCGTCTCCGCCGGCGGCTACCACCATCACCTGGGACTGAACACCTGGGCCGGCCGGGGAGCTCCCCCTGCGCCCGCCGGCAGTGCCGGGCTCCTTGAGTTCACGATCGAGCTGCCCACCTCCGGCGGCCTGGACGAGGTGATCTCACGCCTGGACCGGGGCGGCGTGAAGCTGGCCGACTCGCCCGAAGGCGGCGTGGCGGTGCGCGACGCCTCGGGAAACCGGGCGCGCCTTACAACGTCGGGACAGGCTCGATGAAGGTTGAGGTTTGGTCCGACATCGTCTGCCCATGGTGTGGTCTGGGTAAGCACCGCCTGGATGCCGCGCTGGCCCGCCTGCCCCAGGCCGACGATGTGGAGGTGATCTACCGCTCGTTTCAACTGGATCCCGGCGCACCCTCCGATCCGGTGAGCGTAAAAGAGATGCTGACCGCAAAGTACGGGTTGGACGACGCGGGCTTCGCCTCGGTGACCGGACACGTGGAGGCGCTGGCTGCCGCCGAGGGGCTGACCCCTTACCACGTGGGAGACAACCTGGCCGGCAACACCTTTTTGGTCCATCAGCTTCTGGCCATGGCCGCCGAATACGGCCTGGCCGCCCAGGCCTGGGACCGGGTTTATCGCGCATACTTCGGCGAGCAACGCTCGATCTTCGACGTGGACGCCCTGGTCGAGCTGGGCTCCGAGATCGGTCTGGATCCCGACGCGGTTCGGGAGGCCCTAAGCACCGGCAGGTATGCCTCGAGGTTGCAGGCCGACTTGATGAACGCTCGCCGGATCGGGGTCACCGGGGTACCGTTTTTTGTGATCGACGGCCGGTTCGCCGTCTCCGGGGCTCAGCCGCCCGAGGTGCTCCTGGAGGTCCTGGAACGGGCTCGTACAGCAGCCCCCGCCTGATCCGGCCGAGCTCCTGTTGACCTACCGTCACCAGCTCCGAGCGATCTTTCAGCCGCCTGAAGCTCCGGAGCCCGAGCCTCAGTCGTCGTCATCGTCGTCACTGTTGTTTGCCCCTCTGCCGGGTGCCCCCTTCTTACCCTTTTCCCCCGGCTGACCGTCGGCTCCTCTGATCGATCCGCCCCGGTTTGAGCTGGGCGGCTCGAGCTGCGCAGGAGCCGGCGCCGGAGGGGGCGGAGGAGCCGAAGGGGGCGGCGCCTCGGAAGCGATGAAGGCAAGGCCGGCCTGAACCTGCAGGGCCGCGGTCAAAATCTGCTGTGC
>DATLGP010000365.1:0-3521 GCA_035540395.1 Actinomycetota bacterium | reverse complement strand
CTCCCCCGCCCACCGATGCGGCGGCGCTCCAGCTGAAGAACTTGGTCATCGGCCCGAGCGCAAAGATCGACAGTACGAACATCGTGACCCCGACGAAGAACGAGCGCACCGGGTTCTCGCTCCCCCGGGTATCGAGGAAGGCGAGCGCGGTCCCCCACACCAGCGCCGCCGCCGCCTTGTAGAAGATCAGTGCCAGCAGCACCCCGGTCAGCTTGGACCACCAGCCCCGGGTGACGTGGGTCATGCCTCCGGCGGCCGCCAGGACCAGCAGTCCGGATAAAACGATGATCGCCCCCTCGCGCAGGAACATCAGCACCGCCTGGACCGCCCCTACCGTGATCAGCAGAATCGACAGGAAGATCACCATCCCCGGCGACTGGATCCCCGCCATCGCGGTCAGCTCGACGATCCGGTCGTTGACCGACTGATCGAGGATGTGCTCGGCGAACGAGTCGACCGCGTTCATCAGCAGCTGGGGCATGATGAACCCGGCGCCGGTCATGCCGAAGACCGCCGCCACCCGCAGCAACCCGCCGGTCGCGTCCCACAGAGGCTCGGCCCGGCGCCGGAAGGCGACTCTGATCAGGGCCCACATCGCACCGCCGGTGGCGAGAGCGAAGGCGATGTACAGCGTCCACCCCCGGATCTCCTGCGCCGGCGAACTGGCGAGGTTGATGCTGTCGACCTTCAGCCACCACCCGATGGTGTTCTCGATAAGCTCCTTGGCGCCCTCCTTGAGCGCCTCGGCCAGGTTCTGCACCGCCGAATTCGCTATCGCTTTCCCGGTGCACTCAAGGGGATTTGCAACACAATCGACGGTGGCCATTAACCGTCTCCCCTACCGAGCAGCACATATCCCGGAGGAACTTGCTCCAAAATGTGCAGTGCCGTCTGCAACTCTCCATTAACCGGGGCAACGAGACGCCAGTCACCTTCGATCCATCTCATCGTCAAATCGAAGTTGGCGTAGACGGGGCCACCGGCGTTCATCGTTCTGAGAAGTACGCCAACCGAGGCTGACTCAGGCGTGTAGGCATCGACCCGATAGCCCCAAACGGTGGTCTGAACCCGTTGGGCCTCCCGATAACGCTCCAAGACTTCGCCGTTCGGCCCGGGCGCCTCGGAGATTTTCGCCTCCTGGTAGCGGTTCTGGGCGTTCAGCAGTAGTCGAGCCTTGTCCGCGCCAACCACTTGCTCCCGGATAGTCGGCTCGAATACTGCTGGACCCGGACCGGCCTCGACGCGGTACATGATGTGGATTCCGGCGAGGGCAGCCCCCGCCTCCGACCGCTCGAACCCGGTGGCCAGGCCATTCGCTAACCGACGGGGTCCGGCGTCGGTGACCGGCAAAGCCAATCCGAACAGGTCCCGCCATTGCACGGTGTCGGCATTAAGGACCTCCCGAGCCGGAGCCCCCGAGCCGCCGAGCGCACCGCCACGCCCAGGCTCCGCCGACCGGTCCCCGCTCTCGCTCTCGACCGTGGGCTGACGCCGATCTCGCAACATGAGAGCCGCGCCGACCAACAGGCCGAGGACAACGATCGCCAGCACCGTCTTTACGCCGAGCTTGTCCCGGTCGGCGTCGGCCATCTTGGACATGGGGTCTATCCGGTCGTCATCTAGCCCCCGAAAATAGCCCCGATCAGACCCGACATCACGCCGAAGCCCACCCCGGCACTGAGTGCCCACGGGATACCGCTGGCGCCGTCGACCGCCAGGGCGTGACGGTTACGCCGGCCAACCGCCATCTGGATCAGCCCGGTTCCGATGCCGATCATGCACGCGATCATGCCGCCCCATTTCAGCCATCCCAGCATCGTGTTGACTGGTCCCTCCATCCCCGGAGGGGTCTGGGGCGCCGGGTTAGGAACGCTCACCGCGTAGGCAACGCTGGCCTGGGCCAGCAAACAAAGAACCACTGCTACCGCTCCACCGATGCCCTTGGCTAGGACCCTCACTCGCCGCTTCATTCCCGCAGATCCTTTCCGGCCGATGCCGCCGGAACCCCCCGGTTCCGCAACTTGACGACTCGGCCGACAACAAGCGGCCCAGATGCTAGCGAGGGACTTTTTGTAAATAAACTCTTTTTCTTGGTCATTTTCTGTGGTACCGTCCGCGCTCACCGTGCCCAAGGGCACATTGAGCCAAGGATTTCGAGTGATACGGACCCTCGCGGGGAGGGCTGTTTCCCCCATGCCAAAAACCGCGGCCGCAACGCCGGACAACCTGCCGTGCCGTGATCCCAGACCCAACCACCAGGGCCCTCGGTGAACCGCTCGGTGCGCGGGGCGCTGGTCTTTGTCTGCGCGATCGCGACCGGAATGCTGGCCGCCGCAGTCGTCGGCGACCCCGGCGGACCGACAACCGCGGGCTCAGGTGACCGGGCGACCGGCTCCCCAGCGGCGCAGGTTGTCGAGAAGGAGGCACCCCCGGAGGACCCGTCCCAGCCACCGGCGGCGGAGCAGGCAGCGATCCCCGAGCACAGCCACCCGCCGCCGGCGGTCCAACCGGGCTACTCGGATGCCGAGCAGGTGGCTCGGCGCTTCCTCGAGGGGTACGCCTCGTTCGACTGGCGAGATCCCGAGCCGATGCAGGCGGTTCGTCAGCGCACCCGGCCCTGGGCCACCCCCGAGCTCAACAGCTTCCTTGACGGTGGCAGCTCGGCGGCCCACCTGACCGAGCAGCGGGTGCAGGCCCGTGAGGTGGCGACCGTCGAAATCGTCTCGATGGACCCGGTGTCGCCGAAGGGTCCCGAGCTGGTCACCTTCGTCTCGCTTGGTCTGAACCACAAGGCGGTCGACGGCCCGACTCCCGAGCCGAGAGCCCAGTTCTTCGAGCTCACCGTGGTGCTGCGGGGCGACCGGTGGCTGGTCGACCGGATCCGGCTGTGATGCGCCTCGCCCGCTGGGCGGGCATCCTGCTGGTGCTGGTTCTGCTGATCCCGGCGTTCGTGATCGTCGCCCTGGAGGAGCCGAGAGCCGAGGCGGCGATCCCCAGCGACTTTGCCCTCTCCGACATACCGGCCGGGCTGCTGCCGGTCTACCGGGAGGCGGCCAAGCAGACCTGCGACATGCCCTGGGAGGTCCTGGCCGGGGTCGGCGGCATCGAGAGCTCCCACGGCCGCTCGACCGCTCCCGGAGTCCACTCGGGAACCAACTCCGCCGGCGCCGCCGGGCCGATGCAGTTCATGCCCGGGACCTGGCAGGCGTACAAGGTAGACGGTGACAAGGACGGTGACACAGACGTTTACGACCCGGTCGACTCGATCTGGTCGGCGGCCAACCTGCTGTGCGCCAACGGTGCCGGCGAGGGCAGCGAAGACCGGATCCGCGACGCCCTGTTCGCCTACAACCACTCCCAGCAGTATGTGCAGGACGTGCTCAACCTTGCCGCCCGCTACCGTGCGGCCGGCTCGGGGGTGGGCCAGGGCGCCGACGCCACCGCGCTGCTCGCCAACCCCAACCTGGTGCTCACCCCCCGGGCTCGCAAAGACCTGGAGGACCGGATCATCAGCCCCAAGG
>DATLGP010000364.1:0-3345 GCA_035540395.1 Actinomycetota bacterium | reverse complement strand
GCCTGACGTCGTCCATCTGGGCGGTCAAAAACTCCTCCCGCTCGGCCAGAGCCTCTGCTTCCCGGGCGGCGAGCGGATTCACACTGCCCATCTGCTCCAGTTCACGCTCCAGCCGGACCTGGCGCTTGCGCAAGATCTCGTCCGTCATGGCCGCGGTGCGCTCCATCGGGTCCGCCGTCGCCGGTTCGCCGCCCGTCTCGACCCTCGATCCCCACCGCTCGACGGCCTCGGCCGGGTCCACTTGCAACTCGTCGGCCAGAGTCGCCTCGAGTATGCGCTGGCGGATCCGCATTTCGCTCCGGCCCAGGTCCTCCTGCCGGGACAGCGCCCGCATTTGCTCCAGCTCCTCTGACATCACCGCCATCCGGGCCCTCAGGTCCGCGATCTCGCGGTCGATGCCGGCGCCGGCCTGCAGCGACCCGGCGTGGGCGGCCTCCGCCTGAGCCGCCCACTCGGCCACCGGCCCGGCCAGCAGGTCGCAGGTCTCGGCTACCACCGCCACCTGCTTCTGGGCGTTCAGAAGAGCCTCCTGCCGGGCACCCAGTCCACTGAGACGGCCGGCGGCCTCGGAGATGCCGTTGACCACCTGCTTCAGGCGGTTGACGTACTGCCTGGTGCGTTCGGCCGCGATGCCGGCGCGCATCCGGGCGCCTTCGGACCCCTGCGCCGCCTCGTCGTAGGCTGCCGCGCACCTCTCGCGTTCAGCCCGGGCTGCCTGCATCGTGGTCTCCGCCAGCACCACCGCGGCTTCGGCCCGCTCCATCCTTTCCTCCAGGGAGGCGTAGCCCCCCGGCAGCGGGCTTCCGGACTCGGCGAACCGCTGGGCGGCTCTCGCGATCTCGGTGATCTCCGCCTCCACCCGGTGGGCGTCGGACTCCCGCGCTCGCAGGTACTCCGCGGCCCGTACCCGGGCGCTTTCGGCCTCCCGGCGGGCCGCCAGTGCCTGCTTGACCCGGCTGCGCGCGTCGGTGATCTGGCTTTCCAGGTCGGCCATGGCCTCCCGGCCGCTGGCGATCTTGGCTTCACGATCGAGCACGGCCGAAGCCAGCTCTGCGGAGCCTTTCGACACGAGCCCTCCGGACGCGACCGTCCCGTCGTCGCTGAGGAAGATCGCGTGCCGGTACCGGGCGGCCAGCCGCACCGCATCCTGCCCACTGGGCGCCAGGTACACATCGGCCAGCACGGCACGGGCTCTCGGGTCGAGGACCCGCACCCGGTCTACCAACGCATCGGCGCCCTCCACTGCCACTGCGGATCCCTCCGCCACCATCACTGTCAGCGCCTCGTCCTCGTGGCTGGCGTTCAGCGCCTGCCACGCGGAGTCGCGGTCGGCAGCTACCACCACGCCGTCGATAGGGCCCACCAACGCCTCCAGCGCCCTGCGGTGCCCGGGGGCCAGCTCCACCAGCTCGGAGAGCAGAGCCGTACCTGGGAACGAACGAAGAGCGGCGCCGGCATCGGTTTTCTTGGCTTCCGCCGCCGCCCGCGCCCCCGCCCTGGCCCTTAGGACCGCCGCCTGTTTCTCCAGGTTGCGAATCTCATCCAAAAGCCGGTCCTTCAGGCCGGTCAGCTCCTCGAGCCGCAGCTCTGCTGCGCCTACCGCATGTTCTGCCGGCGTCAGCCCGGACTGGGCCAGGTCGAGCTCCAGCTGTGCTGCTGCAACCTTCGATGCGTTCTGCCGGCGCCTGATCTCGGCCGCCTCGGCCCGCTCGACAAGCCGGTTGCGCTCCGATTCGGCGGAGCGCTCGGCCGCCTGGGCGCCGGCGATCTCCCGGCGAAGAGCTCCGGCTTCGGTCGAGGCCTGGGAATGAGACCGCAGCGCGGCGTTCAGTGCCTCCTCAGCTGCGCGCAGCTCCTCGCGCGCCCGCTCGCTCGCCGGCTGGATCTCGCCAAGAGCCGCCAGGTCCGCCGCCTCCTGCCTCTGCGCCGCCGCCAGGGCGCCCTCCAGGTCGGTCTGCTGGCGCCGCAACTCGACAAGCCGGGCCTGTTCAATGTCCTCGTTTCCCGCGGTGAGCTCCGCCTTCAGGGTCCTTGACCGCTCCTCGGCCAGCCGCTTGAGCGATGCCAGGCGGTCTAAGGAGCTGGAGAGGCGCCAACCCAGCTCCCGGCGGCCCGCCGTCAGACTCAGATGCGTGAGACGGCGGGCCTCCAGATCGGCCAGCTGCTCCCCGAGCAAGGCAACCTGACGGTCCTTCGCCCGCAGCTCCTCCTCCCGCCTTCCCGCCTCCTCGGAGCCGAGCTCGGCCGAGAGGTCCGCCACCTGCCGGGCGGTCAGCACCAGCCTTACCCGGTGCAACTCGTCCCGGATGCGTTGGTGCCGCTCGGCGATCTCGGCCTGCTGGCGGAGCGGCTTGAGTTGGCGGCGGATCTCCGCCAGCAGGTCCCCCAGATGCTCGAGATTGGTTTCGGTGGCCGCGATCTTGCGGATCGCTCGCTCCTTGCGCCTGCGGTGTTTTCCCACGCCGGCGGCGTCTTCGATGATGTTGCGCATCTGCACCGGGTCGGCGCTTAGGATCTCGTCCAGCCTGCCCTGGCCGACGATGGTGTGCTGTTCCCGTCCCACACCGGCGTCGGAGAGCATCTCGGCGATGTCGAGGAGCCGGCAGATGCTCCCGTTCATCCGGTACTCACTGTCGCCCGATCGAAACAACGCCCGGGAGATGGTCACCTCGCTGAACTCCACCGGAAGCAGCCCGGCCGAGTTGTCGATGGTGAGCTGGACCTCCGCCATTCCCAGCGGGGGCTTGGTGGCGGAGCCGGCAAAGATGACGTCCTCCATCTTGCCTCCCCGAAGGGTTGCGGGTCCCTGCTCCCCCAGTACCCAGGAGATGGCGTCGATGACGTTAGACTTGCCGCTGCCGTTGGGGCCGACGACCACCGAGATGCCGGGCTCAAAGGCGAGAATCGTCTTGTCGGCGAAGGATTTGAAGCCGCGGATGACCAGAGACTTTAAGAACATACCTGGGGCTCGATGGTATCAGCCGAAACCGCAGAGTCACCGGCTTCCTGTCGGGAGAGCCTTGATCAAGCCGGATTTCTTTCCCAGAACTGGCCCTGTTCATCAACGCTTAACCCGCAAACTCTATAGTTAGCGGATGCGTGAACTCGTTCCTTCGCTCGTACGCGAGTCGGATTCAAAAATCGTGCTGCTCGTACTGGACGGTCTCGGCGGCGTCAGAACCGCCGGCCGGGCGTCCGAGCTGGCCGAGGCCCGCACGCCCAACATGGACCAGCTGGCCGCGGAAGGCTCCTCCGGAGTTCACACCGTCGTGGGACCCGGCATCACCCCGGGAAGCGGGGCGGGACATATGGCCCTGTTCGGCTACGACCCGATCACCTACCTGC
>DATLGP010000363.1:0-4346 GCA_035540395.1 Actinomycetota bacterium | reverse complement strand
GCACTCGGACCCGACCTACGTCGTGAGCGACGTAGTGCATTACTGCGTCGGCAACATGCCCGGTGCGGTGCCCCACACCTCGACCTACGCATTGACCAACGCCACCCTTCCCTACGCGCTGGAACTGGCGAACAAAGGACTGTTCGAGGCCTGCCGGGACTCCCCCCCGCTGGCGAAGGGCTTGAACACGCTGAACGGGGCCCTGGTGAACGAGCCGGTAGCCGAGGCCCACGGGCTGGAATACCGGCCGATGTGGGAGGTTTTTTAGCCCTGGGCGGCGTGCAACCACCGTCTCGCCGAGTTGGGTCGACGGCGGGTTCGCCGCTTGCGGCACCCAGGCCGTCATGCCGTTCTCCGGTGCGGCAGTTCTTGCACCGCCCCAGGTGTCGCTGATAGCGTCGTGAGCGTGATTTCCCGACCTGAGCCTTCGCTCACGTCGCTGCGGCGTTGCTCTTTGACCCTCATCCTCCTGGCGGCCTATGTCGTCGTTCCGCCGGGTGGGGAGGCTCGGGCCCAATCCGGCGACGATCTTGACGCGGTGCGCAAGCGCCTTGCCGACTCCAATGCCCAGACGGTCCGCGTCCTGAACGAGCTGAAGTCCTTGGACGGCAAGATCTATTCCGTCAACCGCTCGATCGCCAAGGACGAAAGGGAGGTCGGGCAGGCCGAATCCCGGATACGCAGCGCGGAGGGGCATATCCGGGAGCTGGACGCTGAGATTCGCAGCGTCCGCAGCTCGGCCAACGCCCGGGCCGCCCGCATGTACAAGAACGGCCCGGGAAGCATCCTGGCTCCGCTGTTCACCTCAACAACGATGACCGACCTGTCCAAGCTGGGGATGTTCTGGGAGAGCCTGGCGGAGCGAGACGGCAGAACTCTCAGCGAGGCCAACAAGCTGAAGATCCAGCGCGACGAGGAGAAGGCGGCCCTGAACGCGACTGTCAAGAACCTCGAGGCCAGGGTCAAGGCGCTGGACGCGCAACGTGACAGCTTGAAGACCTCCAAGGAGCAGCGGACGAAGTCGCTCCAGGACTTGAAGGTAGCCATCCAGGCCGCGATGGATGCCGAGAAGAAGATCCTGGCCGCCCGGGCCGCGGCGATCAAGAAGCCTGCGCCGGGTCCGTGCACGCCGGGCCTTCCGGCCCGCGACGCCAGGCTTGCCGCGGTGCTGGCGTGGTATTCGCCGGCCACCGGCGGAGAGGGCCTGATGCCCGCCCAGCTCGGCCCCACCGGCGTCATCACCTCCGGGGATGCCTCGTGGTACGGACCTGGATTCGACGGGTGCCGCAGCGCCAGCGGTGCCACCTTCAGGGCGGCACAGATGACGGCGGCCAGCGTGATCCTGCCGATCGGGACCTTCCTCAAGGTGACCCGGGGGGGCAGGGCCGTGGTGGTGGTGATCACCGACCGGGGCCCTTATGCCCACGGCCGGGTTCTCGACCTCTCGCAGGCCGCGGCTCAGGCCATCGGTCTCGGGGCGGGCCCCGTCAACATGGAGATCCTTTTGCCGACCGAGCCGGCGCCCCCCTTCCCCTAGGGATTGCCCTTCGCCGGGTGCCCTCCGCCGGCAGGCATCGGGCCCCTCGCAGGACGGCAAGCTTAGGCAATTTCCCCACTGGCCTGAACAAAGCATTATGCTTCCACAAGGTGGAAAGGCACTGGCGATGGCCAAGCGCCCCGGAGCATCTCGGTTCAACCGGTGGATCTCCGTTCACCTGCCCTTATCGACTGGAAGGAATGTGCCGTGCTACAAGAGGAGCTGCAGGTAGCGCAAAAGAGGCTCCGAGAAGAGGAAGCCACCGTGCTGGCCGAGCTTGCTGATCTGGGCTTCACCGCCGACGGCAAGGTCGATATCCACCTGGACGAGGGTTTCGCCGATGCTGCCCAGACCACGTCGGAGCGTGCCCGGGTACTGTCGCTGGCGGAGGGCCTGCAACAAAGGCTCGAAGACGTGCAGGCGGCGCTCGGACGGATCGATAAAGGCACCTACGGTAAGTGCGAAGCCTGCGGGAAGGACATTCCGGCGGAGCGCCTGGAGGCTATCCCCGCCGCCAGCCTTTGTATCGCGTGCAAGAGCAAGTCCCAGTCCCAGCGGTAGCTTCCGCGGGACTCGGCTGAGACCGGAATAACTTAGCTCCTTCTCCGTAGGTCGTTGTCTTGCGCCTTTTCGCGACTTAGTATTTGCCGCCCCGAACAAATTGTCGACAAGGCGGCTTGTGGATATTCATTCATGAATTCAAACCCGTACCAGCAGAACCTGCTCTCCGACCTCTTTCCTCCCGATGACCCCGTCGAGGAGACACCACAGGTTGAGGAGTCACGCGACGCTCCGCCTGCAGGTTCGTTTGCCGAGCCCGCCCGGCCCGCGCCCAAAGCGCCGCCTTCGCCTGCATCACGGACGATGACTGCCGCGGGCGAGCCGCCCGCACCGGAGGACCGGGCCGGGCCTTTCGCCGGGGAGGCCCCGCCGGACGACGAGCGCATAGAGACGGGTGGGCACGACGCCTGGGAGCGGCCCCGCACGGGTCCGGGTCTCATCGTGGCGGTCGTCAACCAGAAGGGCGGGGTGGGCAAGACCACTACCACCATCAACCTGGGGGCAGCCCTTGCCGAGCAGGGAGCCCGCGTGCTGCTGGTGGACTTCGACCCCCAGGGGGCCCTATCGGTCGGCCTCGGAATGAACCCGAACGAGATCGAGCTCAGCGTCTACGACCTCCTGCTGGATCGCACGGTTCACCTCCCGGACGTGGTTTCCGCCAGCCGGGTCAAAGGCCTGGACCTGGTGCCTTCCAACATCGACCTATCCGCCGCCGAGGTTGTGCTTGTCTCCGAGGTGGCCCGCGAGCAACTCCTCAAACGGTGCCTCGAGCCGGCCCGGGCAACCTACGACTACATACTGATCGACTGCCCTCCGTCGCTCGGCCTTTTGACGGTCAACGCTCTGACCGCCGCCCAGTCGGTAATCATCCCCCTCGAGTGCGAGTACTTCGCCCTGCGCGGCATGGCGCTGCTGATGGACACAGTCGGCAAGGTGCAGGAGAGGCTGAACCCGGACCTCGAGGTGATGGGCATCGTCGCGACCATGCTCGAAGCCCGCACGATCCACGGCCGGGAGGTTCTCAGCCGGGTGGGGGACAAGTTCGGGGACAAGCTGTTCAAGACGGTCATCCACAAGACCATCAAGTTTTCCGAGGGGTCGGTCGCCGGAGTGCCGATTCTCGCCTATGCCCCGTCATCCAACGGCGCCCAGGAATACCGCGATCTCGGCCGGGAGGTGATGGTCCGTGCCTCGTAGGGCGAGTCTGCCTGGAGCAGACCTGCTGTTCGGCAGCCCGGCGAGCCCTCCGGCGAAGGATCGGGCGGCGCACGAGCCAGCTGCCGGCTTACCCGGGACGGCACCCGCGCCGGTCCCGCCCGAAGCCTCTCCGCCGCTTCCGTCGAAGCATTCGCCTCCCGCACCTTCACCCCCGGGCCCGGTTGACCGAGGGGGGGAACCCGCATCGGGTCAGGTGGTCCCATCGTCGCCTGTACCTCGGGCTCAGCCGCACCGACCCCGGGCATCGGCTGGTCAGGCACCCCGTCCCCGCCACGAGGAGAAGATCACCTTCTACTGCACCGACTCCGACCTCACCCGCCTGGAGGCTGCCAGGCTGAGCCTGCGAGCCGACCACCGGCTGGCCTCGGATAGGGGCCGGATAGTGCGGGCGGCCATCGCCGAGATCCTCGACGATTTCGATGCCAGGGGAGCAGAGTCCTCCCTGGTCAAGCGGCTGTCGTCGGAGTAGAAGGACGGCACCGGCTCGGGCTTCTGCGTAAGACTTGGCACACGACCTATTGCAACGCCGGCACCGTCCGCGACCTATTACAATGCCGGACCCGTCCGGGGCGTCTGCCCCGACCCGGCTTTATCCCGCCACCGCACCAGCCGTTGTGCTCTCCAGTACCCCCGGCCTTCGCCGGGTCGCCCGGCCGGCCGGACCGCCCGAGCAGGGCTTTCGGTCCGGTGGGGATTAGTCGACTAGACCCCTGGTCCACTTGTAGACAAGTCACTTTGTTTCCTCTGCGTGTCCCACAGGCACCCCGACCTAGGAAACCGACCCTCAACACTCACGTGAAACTTGAGGGTGAGACGTACCCTCAACCCGAGATAGAGTGTTGACTAAGCTACTCATCAACATGGGCCCAGGGCAACTTATCGACTTGTCGCCAAATCTCAGCCCTACCAGGCACATTCCGGGTGTAGGAAAAGGCTGAAGGCTAAGGCTTAAGCTCCCACCAACGAGAAGATCAAGCGGGTCGCGGCATTGATGATCGGTGGGGCGAAGCGGGGAAAGAGTAGGAAGGCA
>DATLGP010000362.1:0-3244 GCA_035540395.1 Actinomycetota bacterium | reverse complement strand
GCCATCATTTCGTTGATGCATCAGGCCGACGTCGTTCTCGTGGATTCCATCCAGAGCCTGCGGACAACAGAATCGGGCGGGGAGCCGGGGTCGGTCGCGCAGGTGCGCCAGTGTGCAGCCGCCCTCACCGAGGCAGCCCGGAACACCGGCGCCGCCCTGGTCCTGGTGGGTCACATCACCAAGGACGGCTCCATCGCCGGACCCCGCTCACTGGAGCACCTGGTCGACGTCGTAGTGACCTTCGAGGGCGACCGGGGACACCACCTGAGAACGGTGCGCAGCACCAAGAACCGCTACGGGGCTACCGGCGAGCTCGGTGTCTTCCAGATGGGTCCCCGGGGCCTCACCGAGGTTCCCGACGCTTCCCGCTTCTTCCTGGCCGAGAGGCACACCGAGTCGGCCGGTTCGGCGGTCGGCTGCATCATCGAGGGCCGCCGGTCTCTCGCCCTGGAGATCCAGGCGCTCGTCATGCCGTGCAAGCCCCCGGCCGTGCCCCGGCGGGTAACCCAGGGCCTGGAGTTCTCCCGGTTGGGGGTGGCGCTGGCGGTGCTCCAGCAGCATTGCGGTATCCGGGTAGCAGACTGTGACGTCTACGCCTCGGTGGCCGGAGGGCTGCGGGCTGCCGAGCCGGCCATCGACCTCCCGCTGTGCCTGGCGCTGGCAAGCTCGCGCCGGAACGTGCCCATCCCGAAAGGGGTGGCTGCTGTGGGTGAGGTGGGGCTGGCCGGTGAGGTGCGGTCTGTCCCCGGGCTCGAGGCCCGGGTCAACGAGTTGTTCCGGCTGGGATTTCACACCGTAATCACCCCACCCGGGGATCCTGAAGGAGCCGGAAGCGACATTGCGCCATCCGGATCAAAGGTAGTCGGGACGTCGTCGCTGCGTCAGGCGTTAGAAATTGTGAGGCGATCCCACGCAGGTGAGAATAGCGGCCATCATTGCCGCAGAGGGTCTCGCCTGTTACCATAGAACGTCCCGACACCGCGTGATTTGTCGCAGTTTCGGGGCAAAAAGTTGCTCCCGCATCTAAGGGTCCGTACGAGGGACCGTCCAATCTAGTGAAGGAGGACCGTTTGCCCTCAGCCACCACTTTTCAAATTGGTGACAAGGTTGTTTACCCCCATCACGGCGCTGCAATCATCAAGAGTCTCGAGCAGAAGGAATTCCAAGGCGAAACAAAGGACTACTACGTGTTGAGGTTGGCTTACGGAGACCTGACCCTCATGGTCCCCGTGGACAACACCGATGGAGTAGGCATTCGGGACGTCATAGCGCAGGACGAGCTTGAGAAGGTCTTCAAGGTCCTGAAGTCCAAGGAATGTCGTATGCCCACCAACTGGAGCCGTCGCTTCAAGACGCACGTTGAGAAGCTTCGCTCCGGTGACATCTACCAAGTGGCTGAAGTTGTTCGTAACCTGGCCCGGCGTGAAGCCGACAAGGGTCTGTCGGCAGGCGAGAAGCGCATGCTGACCAAGGCCCGCCAGATCCTCATCTCCGAAGTTACCTTCGCAGCAAATGTCGACGAGTCCGAAGCGGGCACCATGCTCGACAAGGTGCTTGCCGGCTAGACCCATTCACACCCAACGCGGCCCCCGGCCCGTGCCCGAGACGTTCTCGAGCCCGGACCGGGGGTCGTTTTATTCAGGAGACTGCAGATGAAAGTGACGGCCGTCGTCCTGGCCGCCGGCTCCGGGCAGCGGGTCGGCTCCGACATCCCCAAGCAGTTCCTCGCGCTGGGGGACCGTCCGATGATCGGCCATAGCCTCGCCGTTTTGGAAACATGCGAGCAAGTGAAGGCGGTGGTTGCCGTGCTGCCTCCCGACAGCGGCGCCACCGAGCCGAACCTCGAGGAGTTCGGCAAACTGGTCGCCCGGGTGCCCGGTGGAGCCAGCCGCCAGGAATCGCTTGCCCACGGGCTGGCCCGCGTTCCCGAGGACACCGAGGCGGTTATGGTTCACGACGCCGCCCGGCCCCTGTTGGACCAAAGACTGATCGATGACCTGTTGGCGGCGTTGGACGCCACCTGTGACGGCGTGATCCCGGCGATCCCGCTAGAGGACACGATCAAAAAGGTCTCCGACGACCTGATGGTGGAGGGGGAGCTGGATCGCCGGGGCGTGTGGAGGGTCCAGACCCCGCAGCTGTTTCACCGCGAGGCGCTCCAGGACGCGCTGGACCAGGCGATCGACTCGGACCTGGAGTCCACGGACTGTTCTCAGATGTTGACCGCCGCCGGCTACCGGGTCCGGGTGGTAGAGGGGGATCCGCTTAACTTCAAGGTGACCCGGGCGGCTGATCTGTGGCTTGCGGAGCAGGTGCTCGCCTCCCGAACCGATTCGGAATGAGGGTGGGCATGGGGTACGACGTGCACGCGTTCGCCGAGGACCGGCCACTGGTGCTCGGGGGAGTCACCGTCCGGGAACGGGGAGGCCTGGCGGGACACTCCGACGCCGATGTGATCTCCCACGCGGTTGCCGATGCGCTGCTGGGTGCTGCCGGTCTGGGGGACCTGGGAACCCACTTCTCGGCGGATGCGGTGAAGGAGGGGGTCTCCAGCCTCGAGATCCTTACCCGCACCGCAGCGCTGCTGGCCGGGTCGGGGTTCTCCATCGTGAATGTCGATGCCACCGTGGTGATCCAGCAGGTTCGGATGGCTCCGTACCGCGAGGAGATGGTCACCCGGGTGGCTGCGGCCCTGGGTGTCGACCGAGCCCGGGTCAGCGTCAAGGCAACTACCACCGACCACCTGGGCTTCACCGGCCGCAACGAGGGAGTCGCCGGTCTGGCGGTGGCACTGGTCGATAAAAGTCACGACTCCTAAGAACCCGGCACGGCCACTGCCGGTTAAGGTGTTTGGTATGGGACTGGTGGTGACCAATACGCTCACGCGGGCCAAGGAGCCCTTCGCCCCCCGCGACGAGGGCAAGGTGGCGATGTATGTCTGCGGACCCACGGTCTACGGCGACATCCACGTCGGCAACGCCAGAGCTGCGATCGTCTTCGACGTGATCCGCCGCTACCTGGTGTGGCGCGGCTTCGAGGTGACCTTCGTCCAGAATTACACCGACGTAGATGACAAGATCATCAACCGCGCGAACGACGAAGGTACCGACTGGCAGGAGCTGGCGGAGCACTACTCCAAGGCCTACGAGCAGGTGGCCTCTGCCCTCCGCCTGATGGCGCCCGACCGGCTGGTCAAGGCAACCGACCACATCCCCGAGATGATCGAGATGATCTCCCGGCTGGT
>DATLGP010000361.1:0-2279 GCA_035540395.1 Actinomycetota bacterium | reverse complement strand
GCCGAGAGCCGGTAGTCGTAGGGCTCGAACCACCGCTCCAGCTCCCGCCAGCCGACCTTGCGGCCGGACTGGATCCTCCTCCGCTTCTTCAGCTGGCGCGGCAGCAGGCGGAAAAAGTCGGTCCAGGCCCTGACCAGGGCGGCGGGGCGAAGGTTGAGCATGTGAAGGGTGGCCCGCAGCTCGGTGTACGCGATGCCCGGGAAGTGGCGCAGGAAGGCGGCCGGGCTGTCGTTGCGCAACATCACCAGCAGGCGGTTTCGGTGGTTGCAGGAGAGGATGAACGTGGAAGCCTTGCCGCCGCTTCCCCCGCGGTAGTGCCGGCCGGTCGCCCGGGGCACGTAGGCAAATCCCCAGCCGCGCAGCTGGGCCCGCCAGCAGAGGTCGAAGTCCTCGAAGTAGGCGAAGAAGTCCTCGTCGAAGTACTCGCCGTCGAGCCGGACGTCCTCGAGAGCGCTGCGGCGAAGCACCGGGGCCGCCCCGCACAGGCTGAACAGGCGGGTATCGGAGTCGTACTGGCCGAGGTCGGGCTCCCTTTCTCCCCGGTCCACCGCCCTGCGATTGCGATAGACGGTGTGGCCGGTGGTGTCCAGGATCGGCGGTTCCACGTGGTCCGGGCGCAGGAGCTTGCCGGTGACGCCGGCCAGTGAACCGTCGGCCTCCAGGGCCCGGACGCAACGGTCGAGGTGGTCTGCCTCCAGTACGACATCCGAGTTGACCAGGGCCACGAACTCGCCGGCGGTCTGTTCGATCGCCCGGTTCATTCCCCCGGCGAAGCCCTGGTTGGCGGCCAGGCGGACCAGCCGCACGGTGGGGAACCCCGATTCCACCGCTTCGGCCGAGCCGTCGGACGACCCGTTGTCGACGCAGACAATCTCGTCGCATGCGGGATGCTGCGCCGCCAGGGACGCAAGGCAATCGAGGACCATTTCACCGCCGTTGTAGTTGAGGACGACGGCTGAGAGTTTGGGCGGAGCGCCCTTCGTACCATCCATTCGTGATCAGACTAGACGGTCGCATCTATAATGCGTCGGTGCCAGACCACCACACCTCGGGTGAGGCCACCGTCTCCAGGCAATCAGATCCGGCAGAGCTCGCCCTGGTTGTAGTCAACTTCGACTCCGGCGACCATCTGCGCAATTGCATAGCTCGCCTGCGGTCGGCTGCGAACGGTACGGCGGTCCAGGTGGTCGTCGTGGACAACGCGTCGACCGACGGAAGCACGGACGGGGTGAAGGACATCGATCCCGGGGTCACCTTGCTGGCCAACCGGAAGAACCGAGGCTACGGCCGGGCCTGCAACCAGGGATTCGAGCTGACCGACGCTCCCTTCGTCTGGTTTCTGAACCCCGACATCGTTCCCGACAGGCAGAGCCTGCGCAAGATGCTGGATGCCATCGGAGAGCGCCCGGAGGCCGGGGTCATGGGTCCCCGCCTGCTGAACCCCGATGGGTCCACCTATCCGTCCTGCCGGGTGGTTCCCAAGATCGGCGTTGCCATCGGCCATGCGGTGTTCGGCCTGTTCTCAGATCACAACCGGTTCACCCGCGCCTACAAGCTGATGGACGTCAGCCACAACACCGAGCAGGAGGTCGACTGGGTGTCGGGGGCCGCCATGCTGGTGCGGCGGGAAGCATTCCAGCAGGTGGGCGGATTTGACGAAGGGTTCTTCATGTACGTGGAGGATCTGGACCTGTGCTCGCGCATTCGCCAGGCCGGATGGAAATCCGTCTACTACCCGGAGGCCCACATGGTGCACCATGTGGCCGGGTCCAGCCGACGCCACCCTTACAAGATGATCCGCCATCACCACTTCAGCCTGATCCGCTTTGCCTCCCGCCGGATGAAGGGCCCGGTGAAAGTGTTCGTACCGGTGGTGGCAGGCGGATTGATCGTCCGGATGCTGATCGTTTGGGCGGAGTTGTTCCTGCGCAGGGGATCGCCAAAGCCCAATTCCAGAGCCGGCTAATCGCCGAGCTTTAAGCGGCGACCGGCGACATTTCCGGGGCAGAAAGCTAGGCTGGACCATGACCATGACCAAGCCGAGAACGCTCATCATCATTCCTGCATTCAACGAAGAAGCATCCCTTCCCGGTGTCCTTCGGTCCTTGAGAGAGGATGTTCCGCAACATGACGTTCTGGTGGTCGACGACGGGTCGACGGATTCCACCTTTACTATCGCCCGATCTGCCGGAATCGCCGTCGCCCGGCTTCCATTCAACCTCGGCGTGGGCGGAGCGCTTCGTGCCGGATTCCGTTACGCGGTTGAACGGGACTACGAC
>DATLGP010000360.1:0-4100 GCA_035540395.1 Actinomycetota bacterium | reverse complement strand
AACCGCACCATCGACGAGAACTCGCCGCCGAAGATCGACCTGTAGAAGTTGAATGCCTCTCCGGCGTTTCCGGCAAAGTTGAGGTAGGGGTTTAGCTTGGTCATGACTATCCTCCCGGCTGTCTAGCCTTCGTATGCCCTGTCGAGCTCGGCCAGGTCGAACTTCTTCATCTGCAGAAATGCCCGGGTCACCCGGTCCACCTGCTCCTGGGAACCGCCGGTCAGCATCTCGTCAAGCCGGTCCGGCGTCACCTGCCAGGACACGCCGAACTTGTCCTTCAGCCACCCGCACTGCTCGGCCTCCGGAACCGCGGTGAGGTTGTCCCAGAAATGGTCGATCTCCTCCTGGGTTCCGCACTCGACCATCAGCGAAATCGCTTCATTGAAGCCGAATTCGTGTTCGTGGCCGCTGTCCATGGCGGAGAACTGCTGGCCATCAAGTGTGAACGACCCGTACTTGACCGTACCCTCCCGATCCGGCTCCTCCCCCGGGCCGTAGCGGAAGATGCCGCCGACCTCGGAGTTCGGGAATAGGTCGGAGTAGAAGTTAATCGCCTCCTCGGCCCGTCCGCATACCTCGCCGGCGAACAGCAAGGCGGGGATGATGCGCTGGTTGATCTCCTGTCCGCCGGCGTAACCCACCTGCCAGGACAGGCCGTATCGATCCATTGTCCAGCCGTACAGGTCGCTGAAGGGATAGGACTGAAGCGGCATGAGGGTTTCGCCGCCGGCGGAGAGGGCGTTCCAGAACTCGTGGACTTCCTCTTTCGTGGGGCAGCTGACGGAGAACGAGATGGCGGGGGTGAACTTGAAGAGGGGTCCGGCGCTGATGGCCATGAACGGCTGGCCGAACAGCTCGAACGAGACGATGTCACAGTCCCCCGACGGAGTGTCGTGAATCGTCCGGACGCTGGTTACTTTGGAGTCGGGGAAGGTGGCGGTATAGAACTCGGCTGCCTCCTTGGCTTCACTGTCGAACCAGAGGTGCGGGGTGATCTTGGGCATTTGGTGTCCCTCCAATCAGCGGGGAATGTACATCTACCACCCTTACATCGAATTTTGGTTCCGGCTCGAAAGTTCTGTGCCGTCCTGCCTCCAGACCTTCGCCGTGCGATAGTCCTTGCTCATGACTCTGTTCTGCAATGTCGTCGAGGCCTCGGCCATGGTTTCGTCGACCAGTTCCCGGTCGGCAAAGATCGCCATCCTCGCCCGGTTGCTGGGCGGGCTCGAGGCCGACGAGATTGAAATCGCCGTCGGCTTTCTGTCGGGCGTGCCCCGCCAGGGCCGGTTCGGAATCGGCCACGCCATTGCCTACGGTGTAGATCGTCCTCCGGCCGCCGAGCCCACGCTGACTATTGCCGAGGTCGACCGTGCGATCACGGTTATCCAGCAGCTCGTGGGTGACGGCTCCGCCTTGGCCCGACGGGAGATCCTCGGCGGCCTGATCGGACGGGCGACAGCAGCGGAAGCGGACTTCCTCAGGCGTCTTTTCACCGCAGAGCTGCGGCAGGGTGCGCTCGCCGGCCTGATGGTGGACGCGATATCCAAGGCGGCGGGCGTGACCGGCGAAACGGTCCGGAGGGCCCGCATGCTCTCGGGAGACCTGCCCGGAACCGCCCGGACCGCCCTGACCGCCGGGGAGGCAGGGTTGCGGGAGGTGGGATTCGAGATTTTCCGGCCAGTGATGCCGATGCTCGCCTCCACCGCCGCCGGCGTCGAAGATGCGATGGCGGGCTTCGGCCGGGCCTCGGTCGAGTGGAAGCTCGACGGGATCCGGATCCAGATCCACCGGTTGGGCGACGAGGTGCGCATCTACACCCGAAACCTCAACGACATCACCCCGGCCCTCGGGGGGATCGCCGACGCCGTGCGCCGCCTGCCGGTACACCGGGCAGTCCTTGACGGAGAGGCGCTGTGGATG
The DNA here is from genome assembly GCA_035540395.1 of Actinomycetota bacterium. GTDB lineage: Bacteria > Actinomycetota > CADDZG01 > JAHWKV01 > JAHWKV01 > JAJCYE01. The sequence goes on along the minus strand of DATLGP010000360.1, from coordinate 2,180 downwards.
GGTGACGGCGGACCGGCCGCCTTCCAGGAGACGGTGTCGATGATCGACGCCGGGGCGCCTCCGGAGGGAGTCGTCACATTCCTGTTCGACCTCCTCCACGTCGACGGCGAGGATCTGCTGGATATGCCCCTGGAGGTCAGGTCGGCCCGGCTCTCGCATATCGCTCCCGGACTAAGGGTTCCGGCGTTGGTGACCGCGGACGCGGCAGAGGCCCAGAGGGTGCTCGACGAAGCCCTGCGAGCCGGCCACGAGGGAGTTGTTGTGAAGGACGTCGATTCGCACTACGCCGCGGGCCGGCGAGGCAAGGCGTGGCGCAAGGTGAAGCCGGTGCGCACCTTCGACCTGGTCGTGCTCGGCGCCGAGTGGGGGCACGGGCGCCGCCGCGGGTGGCTGTCCAATCTGCATCTGGGGGCCCGGTTGCCGGGAACCGGTGAGTTTGTGATGGTCGGCAAGTGTTTCAAGGGGCTAACCGACGAAATACTGCACTGGCAAACCGCCGCTCTGCTGGCGCGGGAACAGGAGAGGAGAGGCATTGTGGTGGTGGTGAGGCCCGAACTGGTCGTTGAGATTGCCATCGACGGTGTCCAGGCCTCTACCCGCTACCCGGGCGGGGTGACGCTGAGATTTGCCCGGGTCAAGCGTTACCGGCCGGATAAGAAAGCCGCGGAAGCGGACACAATCGACTCCCTGAGGCACCTGCTCGTCCGTACTTGATACTGGCGAGGTATGGGCACCAGGGTGGAGCCTCAAGCGCCGAAGCGCAGGTCCACTCCGAAAAACAGCAGAGGCCACAGGATGATCGCAGCTCCTGCGGACAACGCATTGAGCAGTGAGTCGAAGACCAGGTAGCCGTAGTTGCCGGCAACGAAGAACCCGATCACAACATAGACCAGCGAAAAGATGCTTCTCATCGGCGCTGTTCCTTCATTTTAGGCGGGCCCCGATCCCGCTGACGGTGAGGATGTTTATACCCGATTGTTCCTGTCGGCGGCGGGGGAGGGGGGACCGGTTGGCGAATAGCCGTTGAAATCGCTGGTCGCTGGGTAAGACCCGACGATGGCCGACCGTGTTATTGCCGAGCGCTTTCGCCTGATCGAGCCCCTGGGGCGCGGTGGAATGGGCACCGTGTGGCGTGCTCAGGACGAGGTCTTGCACCGGACGGTGGCGCTCAAGGAGGTCAGCCTTCCTCCGTCACTGCCCGACTCCGAACGTGAGGCCGTGCGCCAGCGGGTCCTACGGGAGGCCCGGGCGGCCGCCCGTCTCAGCCACTCGTCGGCGGTCACGGTTTTCGATGTGCTCGAGGACGGTGACTACACGTTTATCGCCATGGAGATGGTGGACTCGCCCACCCTGGCCCAGATCGTTGAGGAGAACGGTCCTCTTGCGCCGGAGCGAGCCGCCTTCATCGGCCTGAAGCTGCTGGACACCCTGGAGGCGGCCCACTCGAAGGGGATAGTCCATCGTGACGTGAAGCCGGCGAACGTCATGGTCTCCGACCGGGTAGTGAAGCTGGCCGACTTTGGAATTGCCTCGGTGAAGGGAGACCCTCAGCTCACGGCTACCGGCCTGTTGCTCGGTTCTCCGTCGTACATGTCGCCCGAGCAGGTCTCCGGCCGGCCGGCGGGGCCGGCGAGTGACCTGTGGGCCCTCGGGGCGACCCTGTTCTACTCCGTGGAGGGTAAGGGACCGTTCGATCGGGAGGGTCCACTTCCAACCCTCATGGCGATCTCGAAAGAGGCGGCGCCGGAACCGTCCAACGCGGGTCCGCTGGCGCCTGCCATCAGATCTTTGCTGGAGAAGGACCCCGACCGGCGAGCTACCGCCGGGGACCTGCGCTCCCTGCTGGAGCCGATCGCCGGCTCGGAAGCGGGCGCCGCGTCCCCTCTCGGCTCGGCGACCCCGGAAGAGGTTTCTACTGAGCCGCCCAATGAGGGTATGGCGTTCCTTCCGCCTGAGGCTCCCACGGGTCTCGCGAGCTTCGTCGTGCCATGTCGTCTCAATGTCGGGCACGGCGGCCAAGAGGTCCTGGCGGGGGCTTTTTGGAGGCGGGGCCTGCCCAGGATCCGGGTCGGCCGGTGCTTCCCGGTCATCGTCGCCCTCGTGGCGGGTTACGAAGTCCGCGAGACCCGTGGGAGCCTCAGGCGGAAGGAACGCCATACCCTCATTGGGCGGCTCAGTAG
>DATLGP010000359.1:0-6182 GCA_035540395.1 Actinomycetota bacterium | reverse complement strand
CAGCTCGCGCCCGGCGTGGGCGGAGGACCCGATAGTTGCCCTCGCCGAGTTGAGAAGGCTGCAGGGCAGGGCCGAGGATGCTTCCCTGCTGCTTGACCGGGCCGGTCCCTCAACGGCTTCGGAACTCTGCCGCGGGCGCCTTGCCATGGACGCTGGCGAGGCGGATAGGGCCTTGAAGATCGGAGAAAAGCTCGACCGCCAGATTGCTGGAGAACGCCGGCTCGACCATGCTCCGGTCTTTGAGTTGCTGGCGAAGGCGCGTATGGCTGCGGGCGACATCGACGGCGCAGCCGCCGCCCTGGTCCAGCTTCGGCAGATCGAGCAGCAGGTGAGGACTCCGCCCTTCAAGGCCACAAACGACCTGGTCGAAGCAACGCTGGCCGCGTCTACCGGCGAACACGAGCGAGCCCGCCGCCTTCTGGAGGACGCTATTGACTGTTTTGCTCGTCTGGGCGCCCCGTTCGAGGCCTGTCTGGCGAGAATTGAACTCTCCAAGGTCTTGGCCGCCCTGGGGCACACGGCGTCCGCCGAGACCGAAGCTCAGGCCGCGAGGGAAGGCCTGCTCCGGCTTGGGGCCCCGGTTCACGCCGAAAAAGCACTCAGGCTGCTTGGCCGGCCCGAGGTTGAGGGAACGCCCCCGGCCGCACCGGTCACCCGGCGCGAGCGTGAGGTTCTCAGCCATCTGGCCGAAGGACTCAGCAACCGTCAGATCGCCGAACTGCTGGTGGTGAGCGAACACACCGTACACCGCCACGTCACCAACATCCTGCGCAAGCTGGCAGTGCCCTCGCGCTCGGCTGCCGCCGCCTATGCGGTGCGCTCGGGCCTGCTTGGCGATCGGCGACCATAGCCAAATCGGGCCATGCCGCCTCGCCGGAAGGTCGCAAAAATGGCCGGTTCTGGCGAAGCCCGCGCCCGGTCCACGGTTCTAGTCTTCTTGCATGAACCGCTCTACCGCAGGCCTACGCTCGCTGGCGGCCCAGGCTGCCCTTGCCCGGATCGAACAGGTCCGGCAGGAGGGTGTTCCCGGGGTGCCGGCGGATCGGAACAGAAGGGGGAGCCCCATGACCGAGACGACCATCGACACCGCCCCAGCGGCTGACACCACCGACACCGACCGCCGGCGTAAGACGGCGATGCGCCAGGTCTGGGCGCTCGGCGACTATCACCGGTTCGCCCGGGCCACCGTCTGGGAGATGGGGCCGGCACTGGTGGATGCCTGTGGAATCCACGCCGGCCAGCGGGTCCTCGATGTGGCGGCCGGGACCGGCAACACCGCAATCCGGGCCGCCCTGGCCGGGGCCCGGGTGGTGGCCTCCGACCTGACGCCGGAGAACTTCCCGGCGGGACGCCGGGAGGCCGAGGCTCAAGGGGTAGAGCTGGAGTGGGTGGAGGCCGATGCCGAGCGCCTGCCCTTCGCCGATTCGGAGTTCGACGTGGTCACCTCCTCCTTCGGAGCCATTTTCGCCCCCAACCAGCAGGCGGTTGCCGATGAGATGCTGCGGGTGTGCCGGCCCGGCGGGACGGTCGGGATGCTGTCGTTCACCCCCGAGGGGGCCGCGGCCGGTTTCTTCGGCGTCCTCGCCTCCTACTCCCCGCCGCCGCCCGGAGCCCCGTCACCGCTGTTGTGGGGCAGCGAATCGCACGTCCGTAAGCTGTTCGGAGGCCGGGTGGAGTCACTGGAGCTGACCCGTGGTCAGTACGTGGAGAGGGCGGACAGCCCCGGGGCCTACGTCGAGTTCGTGAAGGAGACCTTAGGGCCGGTGGTCGCTACCTTGGCCGCAGTAGCCGGCGATCCGGAGCGGGCGGCGGCCCTCGATCGAGACCTGAGGGCGTTCGCCTCCACGGCCAATCGGGGTCCGGCGGGCGGTCCGGCTGAGATCCCCTACGACTACCTGCTGATCGTCGCCCGCAAGCCGGGCAGTTAGGTACCCACCGGCCCCGACGGGGCAGGGTGGGCGGCAAGCCGCGGCGGGACAATGCCTGTAACATCTAACGATGAGCGCTTCGCGCTTGTGTACAAGGTGCCAACACCCCCTGGATTCCCAGGCTCGGTTCTGTTCCAACTGCGGCCACCCTGTGGAACTATCGAGCTCCGCCGACGAGAAACTTCATCGCCGGCTGGCGGGCTCGGCACCGGCGGCAGTAGCCGACAAGGTCCGGTCTTCGCTGATCACCGGGGAACGCCGCCCGGTGACCGCACTGTTCGCAGACGTCGTCGGATCGACTGCGATCATGGAGCGCCTGGACCCCGAGATCTGGACCGGCCTTCTCAACCAGGCTTTCGAGCTGATGGCGCAGGCCGTGTACCGCTACGAGGGCACCATCGCCCACCTGCTGGGAGACGGCCTGCTTGCGTTCTTCGGCAGCCCGATCGCCCACGAGGACGATCCGGAACGGGCGGTGCGGGCGGCCCTGGAAATGCTCGATGTCCTGGCCCCGTTCTCCCGGGGATTGTCACCCGAGATCGGGGTGGACTTTCGAATTCGGGTGGGGGTGAACACCGGGACGGTGGTCGTCGGCGACATCGGCAGCGACCTGCGCTACCAGTTCACCGCCATCGGCGATGCGGTGAACGTGGCCGCCCGCCTGCAGGGAGAGGCCGCCCCGGGCACGGTACTGGTCGCCGGGCCCACCTACCGGTTTATCGCCCCCAGGTTCGAGACCAGGGCCGTCGGGGCCCTTACGCTGAAGGGGAAGGCCGAACCGGTAGCCGCCTACCAGGTGCTGGGGATCAAGTCGACACCGGGGCAGACCCGGGGACTTACCGGCCTGACCAGCACGCTGGTCGGGCGTGCCGTCCCGCTGGCCGAGCTCGAGGAGATGCTGGAGGCGGCGACGGCCGGCCGGGGAGGGGCGGCGGTGCTGGTCCTCGGAGAGCCCGGCATCGGCAAGAGCAGGCTGCTGCGGGAGTTGAAGGCTCGGCTTGACGAGGACCGAGCCGCCGGATGGGCCGAGGGCCAGTGCCTGTCCTACGGACGGGGCATGGCCTATCACCTACTGCTCGATCTGCTCCGATCCCTCCTGGGGTTGGGCGCCTCAACCGACCCCGCTTCGGTGGAGACCGCCCTCAGTGCCAGGCTGGATGGCATGGAAGCCGCTGCCCGCGCCGAGGCGTACCGGTTTCTGGCCCGGCTGCTTGGGCTGCCGTTGAGTGAGGCCGACGCCGCCGGCATTCAGGCGCTGGCCGAAGAGGTGCGCCACGAACGGCTGGTGGCTGCGGTTGGAACCTTAATCAGCTGTTCGTCGGGGGCCGGCGCCCGGGTCCTGGTCTGCGAGGACGTGCACTGGGCCGACCGTTCGTCCACCGAGGTCCTGCGGGACATGCTTGGGGTGGTGGCGGACCTACCGCTGCTGTTGCTGCTCACCTCACGCCCGGAGCCGGACGCACCCATCGACGAGCTGGCCGGCGCGGCGGCACGAGCACTGGGCGACCGCTTTCGCAAGATCCACCTTGCTCCTTTGACCCAGCCGGAGAGCAGCAGCCTGGTGGCCCAGCTGCTGGAGATCGAGAAACTGCCGCAGGACACCCGGAAGCTGATCCTGGAGAAGTCGGAGGGAAACCCGCTCTTCGTCGAGGAGATCATCCGCATGCTCATGGAGCGCGACGCGATCGTACGGCAAGCAGACAAATGGGTGGCCCGGGCGCCGGCAAACTGGGGAGAGCTGCCCACCACGCTCAACGGGCTTCTTCTGGCCCGGGTGGACCGCCTCCCGGAGGAACCGAAGCACCTGGCCCGGGTGGCTGCGGTCATGGGCCGGCAGTTCGATCTCCGGTCGCTGTCCGCGGTTTTGGAAGTAGCGAACGGACGGATCGACGTCGAGCGATCGATAGAGGATCTGGTTGCCTTCGATCTGCTCGAGCCTGCGGATGCCGGGGGGGCCGCCTACTCGTTTCGTCATGCCCTGATCGAAGATGCGGTTTACGAGTCGATCCTGCACCGGGACCGCAGCCGGCTGCACGGCGCGGTGGCGGGGGTGCTGGAGCGGCTGCACGCCGACCGGGTCGACGAGTGGGCGGCGGAGATTGCCCGCCACCTGGAGCGGGCGGGAGAGGTCGGTCGCAGCGTGGACTACCTGATGATGGCGGCCGAAAATGCCCTTCAGCGCTTCGCCCGCCGGGAGGCCCTGGATCTGTTCGAGCGGGCGCTGAAGCACCTGTCCTCCATGCCGGGCAAGACCGAGGTCCTGCGTAAGCGGGTGAAGGCTGGGCTCGGCTGGACCGACGCCGGCATGACTTTCGTCCCGGGCCACCAACAGCTGGCCCAACTCGAGGGTTTGCTCCCCGACGCCCAGGAGCTCGGCGATCCCCTCCTGCTGGCCGAGGTCTATCTGGCAATCGCCGAAATCCGCCACGAGATGGGGGAGATCCCCCGGGTCAGCGCGCCGCTGGCGGAAGCGGTCGCCGAGGTCGAGCGGATTGCCGAGTCCTTAAGCGACGAGCGCCTGAAAGCGTTCCCGATCGCCCTGCGCGGCTTGTCGCATTTCGCCGGCTCGGAGTACCGGCAGGCGATAGGTTTCCTACAGGAGGCAGTACCACTGCTGGAGCGCCACTCCTCGGCAACCAAGGCTGCCTACTACTCGGGAATGGTTGCGATAGCCGCGGCCCGGTTGGGGCAGTTCGATCTGGCCGACCGGTGGCTCGGCCGGGCACAGGCTCTGGCCGATCGCAGCCAGGACCCCAGCGCGTTGATGGACGTGGATCTGCACCGGGGATTCGTCGAGGGGGAGAAGGGAAACCTCGCCGAGGCCCTCGGCTTTGCCCGGCGGGGCACAGAAACCGCGGTACGCATCGACAACAAAGCCTGCGCCCTGGTCGGCTACTTCATCATGGGCGACCAGCAGATGAAACTGGGCCTGCGGGAACAGGCACAGCGTTCCTTGGAGAGCAGCATCGATATTGCCGAGTTCTGCAACGTCGCCGATATCGCAAACCTGAGCCAGGCCTGGTTGAGCGCAGTTCGGGCCCAGCTGGGTGACGAGCAACAGGTGCTGCCCCGGCTGGACACCTCGCTGGCGCGGGCACGGGAGATGGGCGACCGGCTGAGCGAGGGGGAGATACTGCGGCAGCGGGCGATCGTGCGGGCGAGGACCGCCGCACCGGCCTGGGAATCCGTCAAGGCGGACTTCGAGGACGCCATAGCCATCTTCGAGCAGATCGAGGCCGCTCCCTACGTTGCCCGTGCGCTGCGTGACTACGGCCTAACCCTGGAGGCCGGCGGCCGGATCGGTGAGGGCCAGGAAAAGCTGAGCCGGGCGCTAAAGCTGTTCGAGTCGCTGCGCATGAATATGGGCGATGCCGAGCTTGTCGCCACCGCAGAGACCCGGCCGGGGTTGTCGGGGGACGACTCCGGTGAGTGATGCCCTGGAACCGGAGGTTCGCCTGATAGTGGTGGGCGGCGCTGCCAGGCAGGCTCTGCGTGAGCCGGGGGCGGTCCGGGACTAAGCTTCTGCTCAAATGGGCGTGGAAATCCGGCTGCTCGGACCACCGCAGATCGTGGTCGACGGCGCCCCGCGGGTCCTCAAGGGACGCAAGTCATGGGGACTGCTGGCCCACGTGCTACTGGAGCCCCACACCACCCGCCGCCGGCTGGTCGACCGGCTGTTCGCCGACGCAGAGGACCCGATGGCCACCCTGCGCTGGCACCTGCTGCAGGTGCGCCGGGCGGTCCAGCCGTCCGAGATCGTCGAGAGCGGCGGGCACCTCCAGCTCGCCGGGGACGCTTTCCGGGTGGACGCCATCGAGGTCGTAGAAGGCAGGGTCGCGGTGGAACAGGTCAGGACGGTCTGCCGGGGAGAGCTGCTCGAGGGGATGTCGTTCCATGAGGCGCCGGCCTTCGAGCTGTGGATCTCGCTGCAGAGGACCCGCATGGCGTCGGCGGCCGGCGACACCATTCGCTGGGCGGCAACGATGCTGGCCCGCACCAACCCGCCAGAGGCGCTGGCGCTGGTGGAGCGGGGGCTGCTGGCCGACCCGTTCAACGACTCAATGCACGAGCTGGCCGTCGACATCTCCACCAAGGCAGAGCCGCCGCCGAGGGTTACGTCCACCGGGTCCGGCGGCTGTACCAGCAAGAGCTGGGGGCCGAGTTGCCCTCCTCGATCGTTCGGCCCCTGACCAGCGCGGCCTCGTCCCCGGCTGCACCGCGGCTCGATGCGCAAACCAGCGCGCAGACGCTGAT
>DATLGP010000358.1:0-2946 GCA_035540395.1 Actinomycetota bacterium | reverse complement strand
GATTTCGGGGTGATCCTGGACGGGTGGCACGCCGACAGCGCCTATACGTTCCCGGTGGGGAAGGTCTCGGACGAAGCCCGCAGGCTCCTGGAGGTCACCCAGGCCGCCCTGGCGGCCGGGATCGCCTGTTGCCGGCCGGGCCGCCGGCTCGGGGATATCGGCAACGCCATCCAACGGGTGATCGAGGATGCGGGTCTCAGTGTGGTCCGGGAGTTCGTCGGACACGGCATCGGCCGGTCGCTGCACGAGGACCCCCAGGTCCCCAACTACGGAAAGGCGGGGGTGGGACCGGTCCTGGAGGAGGGCTGGGTGCTGGCGATCGAGCCGATGGTGACCACCGGGGGCTGGGAGACCAGGGTCCTGGACGACAACTGGGGGATGGTGACCGCCGACGGCAGCCTGTCGGCGCATTTCGAGCACACGGTGGCAGTCACGGCGGATGGCCCGAGGATCCTGACCGGGCTTTAGTTGGTTGCTCTGAGCGGATTGATCCACGTGATTTCATCGAACCGGGCAAAATCCGAGTCGGTGGAGCAGACCGCAACGCCGTGCTCGATTGCGAGAGCCGCGAGGGCTGCGTCGGGAATTAGGTTGGCTCGTAGCTGATACCGGGTGATCAGATCTCCGAGTACCTCGGCGTGTTGCTCAGTGGGTGAGGGAATCCATGACGCCGGTGCGTTGATCCATTCGACGATGCGCGACCAGGCGTCATTGGGGGTTAGGGGCCTCGCGTACGCTCGTGCATTGGTGCGAATTCTGAGAAATGCCTCGAGCGAAGACCAGGGGAGTCCGACCCTCGCTCGCCCGTTCAGCGCGTTCACCAGGAAACGTTCGGCATTTTCGTGGTCGGGAGCGGAGGAGTCCTCGGCAATAAGCAGGAGGTTCGCGTCGATCAGCATTTATGGTGCGCCGGGGCCCTCGAGCAGTTCAAGGGTCTCCCCGATGTTCACGATGTCCACCAGGGCGTGGCCTTCTGAGGTCGTTTGGACGAACGGTTTGTTCTCAGGTGACTTGACCAGGCCCGCACGAATCAAAGAGTTGATGGCGGCGCTCACTCCGAGTCCCTGTTCTCTCCGCACGCGCTCGACGGCGGCTGCCACATCCTTGGCCAAGGTTACTGTCGTACGCATGCTCCAACGATAGCATTTTGATGCGACCCCCCCCACGCAGCCTCTCGGCACATTTCGAGCACACGGTGGCCGTCACGGCGGATGGCCCGAGGATCCTGACCGGACTCTAGGCCGGCCCAAAGTCGGCGGTTACGGGGCCACCAGGAGGTGGCATATCGACCGGTCGTTGCACTGCTGTGGGTCCAGGGTCGCGGCCCGCTCGAGCAGCTTGGACACCTCGGAGCGAGCTTTGCTCAGCGACTCCATCTTGTTGTCTATGTCCGCCAGCCGCTCCCTCAGCAGCCCTTCGACGTGCCGGCAGGGGGTTACGCCCTCAGACCTCAAGCGGATGATCTCGCCGATGACCTCCAGTGACAGCCCTACCGCCTGCGCAGCGAGTATGAAGTTGACCTGGTCGATTGCCTCCTGGGCATACTGGCGGTAGCCGGATCCATCCCGCCCGGGAGGGGTCAAAACGCCTGCTTCCTCCCAGTACCGAAGGGTTTTGACCGGAACGCCGGTGAGCGACGCCGCCTGACCGATGCGCATGGTGGAAATCTACCACTTGACCTTCCAGTCGACTGGAGCCTTTAACGTCAAGCGGAGTCTTGCTCATCAGGACTCCCCGACACGTCTGGCGGAAGCGACGAGAGTCAGCCCCAATTCGTCGCTTCCGCCGGGCACTATCCGGCGGCGGCTCGACGACTGCTATCTGGCCGAATTCAGCAGGGGATACGGGTTCACCGGGCGCCCGCCGCTGGGGTGCCACTCGAAGTGCACGTGGCACGGGCCGCCCCGGGCGTTGCCGGTATTGCCGTTGCTGCCGATGACCTGGCCGGCCGAGACCGGGGTGCCGGTGCCGATGCCCCCGGCGTACCCCCGCAGGTGCGAGTAGAAGAACACGTCGCCGTTTGACGCCCTCATCCAGGCCATGATCCCGCCGTTGCCTCCGGACTTCAGCCGGGTGATCGTACCGTCGGTAACCGCGTAGACCGGAGCGCCGCACGGTGCCATCACGTCGGTGCCCTGGTGCCGGCGGCCCCCCGAGCGGGGAGCGCCCCAGGTGTCGGCAAATCCGGCCGGGCGCACCGGCAGGGTGAACTTGGCGAAGCGTCCGGCCGATGAGACCGACGGGCCGCCCTGTGCGGGGACCCGGACCGAAGCAACCTTGGGGGCGCCGGAGGCCACCGCCTGCAGCTCCGTCCGTTTGGCGGCGCTCAGCTGCCTTGCCCGCTGGGAGCGAAGGGCCTCCTCGGCCTCTTTGCGCTTGCGATCCTCCAGCTTTTTGGCCTCGCTCAGCCGGCCCTCGAGTTGCTTGCGCTGACCGCTCAGGTCGGCGGCCAGCTCCCGCTGGCGTTTCTCGGCGGCGTTCAGCTGGGCGGCCACCTCGTTGCTGCGGGCTTGCGCGATGGACAGCTCCTCCATGAGCTCGCTGTCGTTGCTGCCGAGCACGCCCATGTAATGGATCCGTTTGACGAAGTCGCCGAAGCTGGGCGAGGTGAGCAACTGCCCGAGCATGGTGCTGCCGCCGGTTTTGTACATGTGGCCGGCCCGGGCCCGCAGCGCTTCCGACTTGGCTGCGATGGTGGCCTGGGCCTCTTGCTGCTCCTTGGTAAGAGCCGCCTGCTTGGCTTCGGTCTCCGCCAGCTGGCTTTCGATCTTGCCGTACTGGGCGGCCACCCGGTCCATCTCCTTCTGGATGTCGCCGGCGGACGCGGCGAATGCACCCTGGACGGGCACCTGTGCCATCAGTAAAAGGACGGCAAGCACCGCTACAGCGCGGCGCAGGGGTGGGGATGGGTTGATTCGAGGTCTCATCCGTGGACGAGTCTCTCAT
>DATLGP010000357.1:0-9161 GCA_035540395.1 Actinomycetota bacterium | reverse complement strand
GCGTAGTCCACGAACTGCAGGCGGTCGGCCACGGTCCTCTCGGTGATCTTTGCCATCTCCGGGTCGTCGATGACATCCCACTTGTTGAGGGCGATGATGCAGCCGACCCCGGCGTCGGCGACCTGCCGGGCAATCCGCTGATCCTGGGCGGTGGCGCCCTCGCCGGCATCGATGACCAGGATCGCCAGGTCCGACCGGTCTATCGCCTGCCTGGTGCGGCTGGCGCTGTAGATCTCCACCTCGTGGGTCTTGGCCCGCCGCCGTATACCGGCCGTGTCCACGAACCGGTAGGTGCGGCCTGCCACCTCGATCAGGCTGTCCACCGAGTCCCGGGTGGTGCCAGGCTCGTCGTGGACGATGCTCCTTTCTTCGCCGATCAGCCGGTTGAACAGAGCGGACTTGCCGACGTTGGGTCTGCCGACGATGGATATGCACGCGATCTCTTCCCGCTCCTCGATCTCGGCCGGCTCGGGAAGCAGGTCGAATAGCCTGTCCAACAGGTCCCCGGTACCCCGCCCGTGGAGAGCCGAGACCGGCATCGGCTCGCCCAGTCCCAGGCTCCACAGCTCGGCGGTCTGCTCCTCCTGGTGGCGGTTCTCCACTTTGTTGGCCACGACGATGAGCGGTGCCTTGACCTTGCGGAGGCGCTTCACCAGCGCCAGTTCGTCAGCGGTCACCCCGGCCTGCCCGTCCACCACGAACAGGACCAGATCGGCCGTGTCCACTGCCTCCAGCGCAGCTGCCGCGACCTTGCCGGTGATCGTCGCGGTGGCGTCGGCTCCCAGTGCCTGCTCTATCAGGCCACCGGTGTCGTTTAGAGTGAACCGGCGCCCCCGCCACTCGGCCTCCACGCTCAACCGGTCCCTGGTGAGCCCTGACATCGGCCCTACTATCGAGTCCATACGTTGCGCCAGCCGGTTGACCAGGGTCGACTTTCCTACGTTCGGGCGGCCGACCACCGCCACCCTCGGCAGATTGGGTTCGGTCACGGCTGAAGCCTTTCCCTCATTGCATTCAAAACGCTCTCCACCGTCTCGTCGATGGAGAGCCTGGTCGTGTCGATAAGCACGGCATCGTCGGCCGGGCGCAGCGGCGAGTAACGGCGGGTCATGTCCCGGGAGTCCCGGCTCGACACCTCCTGCAGAGCCTGTGCCTCCGACGCTCCGCGCTGCAGGGATCGACGGTGAGCCCTCTGTTCCTCGGATGCGGTCAGATAGATCTTGAGGTCGGCGTCGGGCAGGACGACGGTGCCGATGTCCCGGCCCTCGACCACCGCACCCCCGGCGGCTCCGTGGACCACCCGGCGCTGCCGTTCGACCATCCAGTGTCGCACGGGCTGGTGCTCGGCGACCCGGGACGAGGCTGCGGTGACCTCCGGTTCCCGGATCAGCTCCTGGACCTCTTCGCCGTCCAGCACCACCCTGCCATCGGCAACCCAGACGTCGGTCGAGCCCAGCAGCGAGCAGACTCCCGCCTCGTCCCCCGGGGACAGGTCGCTGCGCAGGACTTTGAGCGCCAGGGCCCGATACATGGCGCCGGTGTCGATGTGGCTCACCGAGAGCCGCTCCGCCACTGCAGCGGCGATAGTGCTCTTGCCCGACCCGGCGGGGCCGTCGACTGCGATGATCATCGGGCCACCTCCCGGAGGTCTGACATGAATTGCGGGTAGGAGACCGAAGCGGCCTCCCACCCATTGACGGTCACGCCCTCACGGGCGATCAGACCGGCAACCGCAAAGGTCATTGCCATCCGGTGGTCCCCCGCCGCCTCGACGACTCCCCCCGACAGTGGTGTCGGACCTTCGATGACCATGCCGTCGGGCCTGTCCTCCACCTTAGCGCCCAAAGTTCGCAGCCCGCGGGCCAGGACTGCTATGCGGTCGGTTTCCTTCACCCGCAGCTCGGCCGCGTCCCGGATCACCGTAACGCCTTCGGCCTGGGTCGCGGCCAGGGCCAACAGGGGCAGCTCGTCCACCGACCGGGGAATCACAGGTCCGCCGATCTCCACCGCGCGGAGCGGTCCTGCGGCCGCCGCCACACTGCCCACCGGCTCGGGCCGGGACGCGGAGTACGAGACCTGCAGGTCGGCCCCCATGTCCGCCAGGACCTCGAGCACGCCGGTACGGCCCGGGTTCAACCCGACGGAATCGATCCTCACCCGGCCCCCGGGAACCAGGATCGCGGCAACCAGCCAGAATGCGGCGGACGAGAGGTCTCCGGGAATCTCCAGCTCGAATCCCGGGTGGCGAAAAAGCTGGTCGCCTCCGGTAATCGCCACCCGTCCCTCCTCCCGCTCGACGGCGCATCCCAGCCACCCGAGCAGCCGCTCGGTGTGGTCGCGCGAGGAGGCTGGTTCCATCACCGTCGTGGTCCCTTCCGTCTGCATACCGGCCAGCAGGATTGCCGACTTGACCTGCGCGCTGGGCACCGGCAGGCGATAGGAGATCGGCGTGAGGGCGGCTCCCCGGACGGTCAGCGGAGGCAGGCCGTCCCCCGAGGTCTCGATCCCGGCCCCCATCATCCGCAGCGGCTCGGCCACCCGCCGCATCGGGCGCCGGGACAGCGACGCGTCGCCCGACAACGTGAACCTGCCCGGCCGGCCGGCCAGCGCCCCCGAAAGCAGCCGCATGGTGGTGCCGGAGTTCCCGCAGTCCAACGCGGCCTGTGCCGGGACCTCCCAGCCGGTCCCCTGAACGACCAGCACCCCATCCGCCTCGTCGAAGGTCCGGGCGCCCAGCAGTTGCATGCACCGCCGGGTGGACGATACGTCCTCTCCGGACAACCGGCCGGAAATCCGGCTCGTTCCGGCGGCCATTCCGGCCAGCAGGAGAGCCCGATGGGCTATGGACTTGTCGGCCGGCATGGCCAGGGCTCCGGACAACCCGGAAGCGGGCGTGAAGGTCCGATCCATCGCTAGTCCAGCTCGGTTTCGTAGCCCTTTTTCGCGAGGGCGCCGGCAGCGGTGCGGGCATCGGCGTCGCCGCTGATCGTCAGATGGATGACTCCGCGACCCCCCTCAACCGAATGGACGATGTTGAGGTCCTCGATGTTCACCCCCGCCTCGCCCACGGTGGTGGTCACCTCGGCAAGGACGCCGGGACGGTCGGGGACGGGAATCAGGACCTCCACCAGATCCCCGGGCCGCAGACCCGGTTTGCCCGGAAGATCGTGGCGAGCCCTGCGAGCCTCCGAGAGCATGCTGCGAAGCCGGTACCAGTCTCCGTTCTCGAGGGCGTCGGCCGCCTCTCCCAGGGTTTCCTGGAACCGGCGTACCAGCGCAGCGAGGGCCGGCTGGTTCTCCCTCACTATGTCCACCCACAAATCGGGAGAACTGGCGGCAATCCGGGTCATGTCGCGAAAGCCGCCCGCGGTCAACAGCGGGAGGCCCTCTCCGCTGTTTGCAACGTCGGCGGCAAAGCCCATGAGAGTGCTCGACAGCAACTGGGGCAAATGGCTGGTCAGGGCGAGCGCCTCGTCGTGCCTGCCCGGGTGAAGAGACAGAACCCGTGCGCCGAGACCGGTGAGGAACCGCATGAGGCCGCCGTAGACCTCGGACGAGGTGGACTCGGTCGGGGTAAGGATCCACAGGCACCCCTCGTAGAGATCGGCGGTTGCCGCCTCGATCCCGTCTTTTTCGGAACCGGCCATCGGGTGCCCTCCGATGAAGTGGATCGAGTCGGGAGCGCTCCGGGAGACGGCATCCACGACACCCCCTTTGGTGCTGCCCACATCGGTCACCACGCAGCCGGCAGGCAGGTGGGGGGCGGCCTCGGCAAAGACCGCGGCTATCGAGCGCACCGGAGTCGCCAGAAACACCAGATCAGCCTCGGCTACCGCAGCAGCCAGGGAGCCGGCCCCTACGGTGATCGCTTTGCGTTCCAGTGCCCGACCGACCGACGAGGGGTCCAGGTCGAATCCGACCACCCTCTCGGCCAGCCCGCGCTCGATCGCGGCCATTCCTACGGAACCGCCCATAAGGCCCAGGCCCACGATGGCCAGGGTTCGGACCTTTGGATTTCGTTCGACCATAAAAAGACCTACTGGGGAAGATCGGTGCGGAGCGGCTGGGCGTCACGAAGGTAGACGTGCCGGAGTTCGGACAACTCCCGTTCCGTATAAATATGCATCAAGATTCGGATCACCTTTGGGATGGCCCCTTTAACCCCGATCTCGCACGCGCACAGCAGCGGGATATCAGAGATGCCTATCGACCTCGCCGCCGCCGCGGGGAACTCCGAGGTCAGGTCGGGGGTGGCGGTGAAGATGATAGTGACGATGTCGTCACGGTTTACGCCGTTTCGCTCGATCATGGCCTCGAGCAGCTCGGCGGTGGCCTGGAGTACTTCTTCCGCCGTGTCCTTCCCCACCGTCGTCGCCCCGCGCAGGCCCCTCACTCTGGACATCTGGTCATTTCCTCTCCGGCCGGCCCCCGATCAGAGGTCTACTTCACGATACAGGGCATCCACCTCGTCCTGAGTGAGGTTGCGGTAGGTGCCGGATGCCATTCTGCCGAGCGTCAGCGGACCTAACCCCGTCCGCACCAGCCGCAGCACCGGGCGGTCTACCGCCTCCAGCAGCCGGCGCACCAGGTGCTTGGATCCTTCGTGCACCTGAAGCTCCACGACGGTCCGGTTGCCGCCGGGTCCCTTCCGGGAGCCGAGCACCTTGACGGCGTCGGCGACGAATGGCTCGGGATCGCCCAGGTCGACGCCGGTCTCCGTCAGCTTGCGAAGCACTCCCCTGCCGATCATGCCCGCGACTTCGGCCACGTAGGTCTTGGTCACCTCGTACGACGGGTGCGTAAGGCGGTGGGTCAGCTCGCCGTCGTTGGTCAAAAGCAAAAGCCCTTCGGTTGCGATGTCCAGCCGCCCCACGGGGAAGACGCGCTCATCCACCCCGATGATGTCCAGCACTGTGGTACGGCCTTCGGGGTCGCTGGAGGTGGTGATCACCCCGTCGGGCTTGTTCAGCATCAGGTATCGCTTTGCCGGGTCCAGCTGGACCCGGCGGCCGTCCAGCTCGACCCGGTCCGAGGTGGGATCTATACGCTGCCCGAGCTCGGCGAATCTGCCGTTGACCACCACCCGGCCCTGACGAATCATGTCCTCCGCGGCGCGCCGGGAGGCTATGCCGGCCTCGGACAGCACCTTTTGAATTCGGGTGCCCGCAGAGGTCACCTCCGGCAGGGCCGGGGTTGCCGGCCTTCGAGCGCCCGGGGGGCCGGGCCGGCGGGATGCCGCCGGTCCGGCGCCGGATCGGGGCGCGGGAGACCTCCGGTGAACGCTGCGCTTGTCCGAACCCCCGGCCGGCGGGCGCCGCGGCCGCTTCTGCCGGTTGGTCGTCCCGTCCCGGCTCCCGGCGCCGGGCCGGGATGCCGAATCGGGCCGTCCGCCGGCGGCGGAACCCGAGGACGGCCGAGAAGACCGGGTGTCGGGCCGGCCCGAGGACGCCGGGCCAGAAGACCGGGTGTCGGACCGTGCCGAGGACGCCGGGCGTGAAGGGGAACGCTCCCTTCCTTTCGGGTCCCCCGCCCTGCCGGACGAGGGCCTGCGACCTGCAGTTCGGTTGCGGTCCCGGGAGACTTCGCTGCGCCCGACGGGTGAGTCACGCCGGGCTGAAGCCCGGGGCCCGGAGGCGGCGGGGCTGAGGCCGCCGGAGGCAGCGCCTCCCACCGAGCCCGGCCGGCTCCTGCCGGCCGGCGTGCCCGGCGACGACGCCCGGCCCCGAGCGGCGCCGCGACCTGCGGGCGACGGCCGTTTGGAAGGAGCCGGTCTGCCGGCTGGAGGCTTGCCCGGTCTGCGCGAGGGAGGAGTAGGGTTCATCCCCCCAGACTACAGACCCGGGCCCAATCCGGACTCCATGCGCTCTACCGCCTTGCTGTCCGGCATGAAGTCGGCCAACGAGGGAAGGTCTGCCAGTGAGTCCAGCCCCATACGCTCCAGGAAGACCTGGGACGTTCCGTAGAGGATCGCCTGCCCGGGCCCCGCATCCCGGCCGACCTCCTCGACCACCCCGCGCGAGATAAGGGTCCTCAGCACCCCGTCGCTCGAGACTCCGCGGATCTCTGCCAGCTGGCCCCGTGAGATCGGCTGCCGGTAGGCAACTATCGCCAGGGTCTCCAGGGCGGCCTGGCTTAGGCGGCCGTGGCGCTGCTCCCCCACGAACCGCTCCAGGTAGGGAGCGGAGTCCGGAGATGTTGCAAGTCTCCACCCGCCGGCCACCGCCCGTAGGACGATTCCCCGACCCGCCTGCTCGAGGTCCGACTGCAGCGCCTGAAGAAGCTCCTCCACCCGGTGGGCGGGCATCTCGAACAGCACGGCCAGGTCGGCAGTGGGCACCGGCTCGTCGGCAATGAACAACACGGCTTCCAAATGACGCAGGACAGCGGCGCGGCTTTCCATCAGGCCGCTCCGTGAGCCCGAGGCGTCCACCTGACTGCAATCTCCCCGAACGGGGACTCCTGCTCAACATCCACCGCGTGGTCCTTGAACAGCTCGAGGACCGCCAGCAGGGCGGTCACCACCTCGACGCGGTCCCGAGCCGAGCTGCACAGCTGTCTGAAGGAGCTGAGTTTCTCGTTCTCCAGACGGGCCTTGAGCCGGATAACCATTTCCTCGAGGCTGACGGTGATCCTGGTGATGTGGGAGGTGTCGACCACCGGCCGCTCCGGCGGCGTCAGCGCCCGAACCGCTGCCCGGGCCAGCTTTTCTGCAGTCAGGCTCCGAAAGACGTCCGGCGCCGACGGAGCCAGGTCCTCGGGCAACTCGGCGTACCGGGGGTGGTAGCCGGCGTTCTCGGCCAGCCGGGCGCCCAGCCGGATCGCAGCCTGCTTGAAGGTCGCGTAGACCACCAGCCGGTGAAGCAGGCGGTCGCGCTCTTCGAGCAGGAGCCTGAGGTCGGGGTCCACCGCCGTCCGGCTGGGCAGCAGCTTCAAGGACTTGAGCTCCAGCAGAGTCGCCGCGAGAACCAGAAAACTGGAGGCGGTTTCCAGATCCACCTCACCCAGGGCGGCGGTGGCCCTCAGATACTCCTCCGTCACATCGGCGATGCAGACCTCCGCGACGTTTACCCGCTCCTTGGAGATCAGGTGGAGGAGGAGGTCCAAAGGGCCTTCGAAGACGTCCAGCTTTACCGCGTAGGTCACAAGCTCAAGAATAGACAGCGCGCACGCCGTCGCGCCGTCTTTGCGGCACTGCTGGTCAGTCGGCCCGGCGAAGCCCTATGCGCTCCCTCACGAGGCGCATGGTCTCGTGGGCCACCTCCCGGGCACGAGCGGCGCCCGAGTCCAGAATCTTGTCGAGCTGCGCCGGGTCGTCGAGGATTTCCCGGTACCGGCTCAGGAAGGGATCGAGGAAGTCGACCACCACCTGGGCCAGCCCCTTTTTGAAGTCCCCGTAGCCTTTCCCCTCGTACTCATGCTCAATGTCGGCGATCGGACTACCACTGACTGCGGAGTAGATGGTTAGCAAGTTGCTGAGGGCGGGCTTGTCGGGGCCGGCGGTCACCTCCCGGCCCGAATCGGTCACCGCCCGGGCGATCTTCTTGCGAACCACCTCGGGTGGGTCGTTCATCCAGATCAGGTTGTTCGGCCGGTCGGAGCTCTTGTCCATCTTGCGCGTCGGGTCGTCGAGCGCCATGATCCGGGCACCCTCCGCCGGGATGAATGGGTCGGGTACCGGAAACGTGTCCCCGAAGTCCCGATTGAACCGCTCGGCGATGTTCCGCATCAGCTCGAGGTGCTGGCGCTGGTCGTCGCCGACGGGGACCAGCTCCCCCCGGTAGGCCAGCACATCAGCCGCCATGAGCACGGGGTACATGTACAGCCCGGTCCCTATCGAATCGCCCTCCTGGTTGCGGCTCTTGTCCTTGAACTGGGTCATTCGGCCGAGCTCTCCCATCCGGGCGACGCAGGTAAGGACCCACGCCAGCTCGGTGTGTTCGGGCACCTCGGACTGCAGGAAAAGCACCGAACGTTCGGGGTCGATGCCCGATGCGATGAGGCTGGCGGCGGTCTGCCTGGACCGCTGCCCCAGCAACTTGGGATCCCACGGGACGGTGAGGCTGTGCAGGTCCACCACACAAAAGAAGCACTCATGCTGATTCTGGAGGGAGACCCATTGGCGGAAGGCACCGATGTAGTTGCCGAGGTGGGGAACCTCGGCGGTGGGTTTCACCCCGGAAAAGACTCTTGCCATTCCCAGACTTCCTTTTCTTCCTTGGTGGGCCGTGTTTTGGGCTCTGATCACCTCCGGCCCCGCGGCTCCGCCCAGGCGATGCCCTTATGCTTAGGTTAAGTGCTTCGCTACCTCTTTAGTAACCCGCCGGACATCGCCGGGTTCGTCCTCCTCGCCGTGGTGTTCGTAATTGCCCTCTCGCTTCACGAATACGGGCATGCACTTGCCGCGACCCTGCAGGGAGACCCGACCGCCAAGCTGGCCGGACGGCTGACCATCAATCCTAGATCCCACCTGGATCCCGTGGGGACGTTCATGCTGGTGATGGTTGGTTTCGGATGGGGAAAGCCGGTGCCTTTTTCACCGAACGAACTGAGGAGCCGGCGCTGGGGATCGGCTTTGGTGGGGGCGGCCGGCCCGCTGGTCAACGTCATTCTCGCTCTGATGAGCGCCGCAGCCTTTCTCGCGCTGTTCCGGCGCGCGGGCGGCATGGTGGCCGCCGACGACCTCCTCGGCAGGTTCCTGCTGATCGGGGTCCAACTCAACGTGATCCTCGCTCTGTTCAACCTTCTCCCGATCCCACCGCTCGACGGTTCTCGCATTCTCAGCGCATTGCTACCGCCCGAAAAACAACACGTCGTGTTCTTCCTGGACAAGTGGGGGTTCGTGATCCTTATCCTGGTTGTCTTCCTCCTCTTCCCCCGCTTCGCCCCGCCAATCATCAACGCGGCCACCCGCTTGATCTTCTCGTTGGTGGGAGCTTAAGCCTTCTTCAGCCTTTTCCTTCGCCGGAATGTGCCTGGTAGCCGTGGATTTGGCGACAAGTCGATAAGTCGATCTGAACCCATGTAGACCAATAGTTTAGTCAACACTCGACCTCGGGTTGAAGGTAGACCGAGCCTCAAGTTTTACGTGAAAGTTGAGGGTGTTCGGGGGCGGCAGGTGTCCTGCTGCGGGCCCAGAGGCAACAAAGTGACTTGTCTACAAG
>DATLGP010000356.1:0-13445 GCA_035540395.1 Actinomycetota bacterium | reverse complement strand
TGCCGGGCCCAGGAGGCGTAGTCGTCGGCGTGACCGAACATAATGGTGGTGGTCATCTGCAGCCCCAGGCCGTGGGCGGTCCTGGCCACCTCGGACCACTGGGCAGTATTGAGCTTGTCGGGGCAGATCACCTCCCGAATCCGGTCGTCGAGAATCTCGGCAGCGGTTCCGGGAAGCGTCGACAGCCCGTTGTCCTTCAGCTCCCAAAGGAAGTCCTTCAGCGTGACCCCCTTGGTGCTGGCGCCCTGCCATACCTCCAGCGGACTGAAAGCGTGGATGTGCATGTCGGGCACCGACTGCTTGATCGCTCTTAGGACGCTGAGGTAGAAGTCGCCGGTGAACGAGGGGTGGATGCCGCCCTGCAGGCAGACCTCGGTGGCGCCGGCCATCCAGGCCTCGGCCGAGCGGCGGGCGATCTCGTCCAGGTCCAGCAGGTAGGGGTCGCCCCTCAGGTTCAGCGACTTTGGTCCCTTGCTGAAGGCACAGAACCCGCATTTGAAATAGCACATGTTGGTGTAGTTGATGTTTCGGTTTACAACGTAGGTGACCGTGTCGCCGTTGACCTCCCGCCGCAGCGCGTCGGCTGCCCGGAACAGATCGGCCTGCTCCGGTCCGCGGGCGGTGAACAGCATGGTGATCTGGTCCTCGGTCAGCTCGTGCTTGGCCAGCGCCCGGTCCAGGACATCGACGAACGCCCGGCGGGACCGGACCGCCGCGCTCTTGGTCCAGCCGATCGGAGACTGCAGCACGTCGGGAGGCGCCTGCGAGGCGCCCGGAAACCACGACGTGTCCCGGGCGAGGCCGTGGGTGTCGATGTGCTCCAGCACCTTCGGGCGGACCTGTTTGGCCACCCATGCCGGGTCGAAGGCGTAGCGGGGGTAGACGGCCAGGCGCGGCATCAGCATGAAACCGGCCGACTCGGTGACCGCAGTAAGTCTTTCGATCGCAGGCCAGGGGGCCTCCGGATTCACATGGTCCATGGTGACCGGAGAGACCCCGCCCCAGTCGTTGATGCCCGCTTCCAGGTAACGGGACAGCGAACTGTCGAGTTCCTGCGCCGAGTTGCCGTTCGACCCGTTTGATGCCGGCAGCGCCAGATTGGGGGGGGCCTGCACGCTGACCTCGGCCGGCAGGATCGTGCGAGCCAGAGCGATCGTCGCCAGCATCTCGTCGAGGCCGGGCTCCGGGTGCTGGTGCATCGGGGTGTCCTGCTTGGCCCGAAAGTTCTGGACTATTACCTCCTGGACGTGGCCGTACCGCAGGTGGGAGTCTCGAATGGCGACCAGGGTCTCCACCCGGTCGGCCCAGGCCTCCCCTATCCCGATCAGCAGCCCGGTGGTGAACGGGATCTTCTGGCGTCCGGCCTCGTCGATGGTCTCCAGCCGTACCGCCGGGTCCTTGTCCGGGGAGCCGTGGTGGGCGAATCCCTTGTCCAGCAGCCGGCGCGAGGTGGACTCCAGCATGATGCCCATCGACGGCGCCCTCTGCCTGAGGTCCGCCATCTCGGCGCCGGTCATCACGCCGGGGTTGAGGTGGGGAAGCAGTCCGGTTTCCTCCAAAACTGCTCCCGCCGCGGCGCCCAGGTACTCCAGAGTGGTCGCGTAACCCATTGCCTCCAGCTCCGCTCTGGCCACCTTGTAGCGCAACTCCGGCTTGTCGCCGAGCGTGAACAGCGCCTCCTTACAGCCGGCAGCCGCCGCCGAGCGGGCAAGCTGCAAGACCTCCTCCAGGGTCATGTAGGCGCGGCGGCCGTCCACCGGGGGCCGGGCGAAGGTGCAGTAGTGGCAGACGTCCCGGCATAGCTTGGTGAGGGGGATGAACACCTTGGGCGAGTAGGTGACTATGTTTCCCCAGCCGGCCCCGCGGATCGCTGCCGCCTGTGAGATCAGGAGGCGGTGGTCACCGGATTCCAGCGTGGGGACGAGGTCGTGGACGTCCGTGGTCTCAGTCATCGCGTGTGCCCGATGATACTGTCCTCGCTCAGGCTCTGTGAGAAGGGACCACCGCGTCCGGCTATACGGCCGGTGTTACCCCGGCGTAATCCGGGGAAACCTGGTTCCTGCTGAACACGCTCCCCACCCTGTTAGGGGCGGGGAGCTAACGCGGCTACTGTTCAGCTTTCTTCCTGGATGTGACCCCCGTCCTCGGGCACGTCCTCGGATTGGCTGAGGACCGGGTCCTCTTGTGCTCGGGCCCTGTCGCCCAGGGATCCCGACCCGCCGCCCTGGGTGATGTCGACCGGCCCGTCGTCCGGTGTGGGTGTATCTGCCATTTGCTCCCCCTTTACTCGGCAACCTGCTCTGACACCTGATCGCTACCCAAACTTCGTGCCGGATCAAACCGGGTCGCCGATGCTTGACTGGGGCCTGGGGCGCGTTGAAGGTATTAATCCCCCGAGAAAGGAACTCCGTGCACCTGCGATACGCCCTAACCGCTTCGGGGCTCCGGGGCACCCCGGCAAATCGGGTCAGGGCGACGCAAACCGCCGAGGAGGGCGGGTACTCTTCGCTTTACGACTCCCAGCGGCTGCTCTTCCCCGAAGCGCCGGAGAGCGAGAGATGCACTCCCGTGGCGGGGAGCGGAGCCTGGAGGAAACGATAACTACGATGAAGATCACAGCTCTGGCGGGCGGTGTGGGAGCCGCCCGCTTCCTGCGGGGCCTTACCAGGGCGATCCCGGCAGAGACCGTTACCGTCATCGGCAACACCGGCGACGACTCTGTGATGCACGGGCTACACATCAGTCCCGATCTGGACATCGTCTGCTACACGCTGGCCGGCATCGTGGACGCCGCAGGCTGGGGGATCGCCCGGGACACCTCCCACGCCCTGGACCAACTGGGCAGCTACGGAGTCGAGACCTGGTTCACCCTGAAGGACCGGGACCTCGGAACCCACATGGCCCGGACCGGCTGGCTGTCCGAGGGCCTGACTTTGACCGAGGTCACCGACCGAATCCGGACCGGCCTCGGCGTGGCTGCAAGGATCCTGCCGATGAGCGACCATCCGGTCCGGACGAAGATCGTCACCACCGGCGGGGTCACAAGGGACTTCCAGGAGTACTTCGTAAAGCTTCGCCACTCCGACGAGGTCGCCGCGGTGGCCTTCGACGGTGCCGAGGACTCCTCGCCCGCCCCGGGCGTGCTGGAGGCGATCGAACAGGCAGACCGCGTCTTTGTCTGCCCGTCCAACCCGGTGCTGAGCATCGGTCCCATCCTGGCGGTTCCCGGAATCCGGCAAGCTCTGGCCCGCAGGCGTTCCGAGGTGGTGGCGGTCTCGCCGATCATCGCCGGAACGGCCCTCAAGGGGCCCGCCGCCACCCTCCTACCGGTGGTGGGAGCCGAGGCCAGCGCGGCGGGGGTGGCCGGGCTGTACCGCGACTTCTGCGGCACCATGGTCGTGGACCACGCCGACGCGGACCAGCTGGACCGGATCCAGTCATTGGGAATGAGAACGCTGGCCACCCATACCGTCATGCGCACGCCGGCCGATGCCGAGCTGCTGGCCAAGGAGATGCTGCAACTGTGACTGCCCCGGCCATCACGGTGTTCGGAGTGCCGATCGAGGGTGAGTTCGCAAAGGGCGACAAGGTGGCCGACCGGCTGTTCGCGGCCTGCGAGGACGCCGGGCTGAAGCTTCAGGACGACGATGTGGTGGTGGTGACCCACAAGATTGTGTCCAAGTCCGAGGGAAGGGTGGCCCGGATGCCCGCAGGCGACTGGGAGGCCCGGGATGCGCTGATCGCCCGGGAGGGCGCCACCTTCTTGCGGCGCAACGGGTCCATAGCCATCACGAAGACCATCCACGGATTCGTCTGCGCCAGCGCGGGGATCGACGCCTCGAACGTCGAGCCGGGGACCGTGACGCTGCTCCCTCTGGATCCCGACCGGTCGGCGCGCAGCATCCGTAGCCGCCTCAAGCGCCTGGGCCAGGTGGACGTCGCGGTGATCATCTGCGACACGTTCGGCCGGGCGTGGCGCAACGGCCAGACCAACGTGGCCATAGGGGTGGCGGGCATGCTGCCCACCGTCAACTACCGCGACACCACCGACAGCTTCGGCACGCTGCTTAAGGTGACGAACATCGCTGTTGCCGACGAACTGGCAGGCACGGCCGAGATGGTGATGGGAAAAGCCGACGGCGTACCGGTGGCCGTCGTCCGAGGGGCCCCGATACGGCGTGGCCGGGGTTCGGCCGCCGAGCTGGTCCGGCCCGCCCACGAAGATCTGTTTCTTTAGTCCGAAGCCGGGGAATAATTTAACTATCCGGATAGTTTCTTAGTAGCAAGATTGTTGGCTCTCGGGGACAAAGGAGGCGACCATGGGCAACACCGTCCTTTGGCTTATTGCACTTCTTGTTCTTATCGCCATTCCGGCAGAGATCTATCTGCTGAGTCGGATTCTGACGCCGATCCAGGAGATCAAAGGTCATATCGACCAGATCCTTGTCGACGGCGTCATTCTCACCGGGCATCTCGACGGTGTTACCGAGATGCTGGCGGAGACCAAGGACATCGTGAGTCAGGTAGCTACGGGAGCTCTGCGTTACGGCGCCGGCGTGGACAAGGTTCTCAAAGCGGTAGGCAAATAGGAAGCTTCACATAGACAGGTGAGCGGGGACGGATAAACATCGTCCCCGCTGGTCATTCGACAGGTCTTAGCTGGGTCCTCAGAATCTCCACGGTTGCGGCAAGACCCTTCTCGAGTGCGGTACCCGGACTCCAACCGAGCATTCAAGCCTTGGCGCTCCAGCATCATCGGGCGTCCACGCAGACGGCACCATGACGCTAAAGTGCGCGCCACGATTCGAACTTCAAGTGAGCGCGCTTCCCACCAGTAACAGCAATGGTTGTACCGTAGCGGCAGGCGTCTATGTTTGCCGCGGGATGTAGCAGTTCTCCCGCTTTCTCAGGTGAGCGGTTCGTCGAGCCGACTGGGCGGGAGTGACGGGGCAGGAGATCCGCGGGGGCCATGGAGCCGGGACTCCAGCGGGAGGCTTAAGACCTTGAATCGCAAAGAGCAATCGATTGAGAGCGAGTATTACGAACACCAGGCTTTCGATTCGGATCACATCCGCAGGGTCAGAAGCTTCTACCTGCAATTCGTCAGCGAAGCTAAACTCATCATCGAGTTGGGTTGCGGCAGAGGAGAGTTCCTGCAACTCGCTGCGGAAATGGGAATAGAGACCCTGGGAGTCGACCTTGACCCGGGCATGATCGCAGAGACCCGGCGGCAGGGTCTGGAAGCCATCCAGGCGGATGCGCTCGAGTTCCTGGAGACCACCACGGCGACACCCGATGCGTTGTTCGCAGCCCACCTTGTGGAACATCTGTCGGTCGAGCAGGCCCTGCGGATGTTCACGGGGGCGGGCAAATGTCTCAAGCCCGGCGGTGTCCTTATCGTGGTCACTCCCAACCCCCGTTGCCTGTCGGTAATCCTCTCCGACTTTTGGAACGACCCGACCCACGTCCGGCCGTACACAATCCCGCTGATGGAGTTCCTCGCCAAACAAGCGGGTCTGGAACCGGTGACGTCCGGGTTCAACGTCACCGATGAGCCGGGCGCTCCCCCGCAGATCAGGGTTCCGGAGATGAATCTTCCTTGGGGCACGCTCCAGGCCCCCATCCTCCCACCCTGGTCAGACGATCAACTGGACGGGGATGAGGGGGCTACCAAGCAAAGCATTTATGCCCTCCTTCAGCGAATCTACGATGTCAACCACACTTTGTTCGAACAGATGAAGGTCTTGGACGAAAACATCAAACAGACCCGCCATCAGGCCCAGGTGGCCGTGGATACGATCACCCGGATGCTCAATCACCTCTACGGACCCAACGAGATATTCCTGGTCGCACGGAGTCCCACATGAGACCGCGGGTCGGCGTCGGGATCCTGAACTACAACGGACCTTCCATAACCATCGAGTGCTTGGATCACCTTAGCCGGGTCGAGTGGCCAAAGGATCGGTTGGAAATCGTGGTCGTGGACAATGCGTCTGCCGATGACAGCATCGATCTGATCCGCCGGACCCACCCGGACGTCCGGCTGGTGGAGTCTCCGGTGAATCGGGGCTTTGCCGGCGGCTGCAACCTCGCCATAAAGACACTCGGAGACGTGGACTACGTCGCGCTCCTCAACAACGACGCCTTCGTCGAACCCGGCTGGCTGGAGCCGCTGGTCGAGGCGCTCGAAGCAAACCCCGGCGCCGGCGCCGCTTGCCCCAAAATCTTGTTCGCCACTACCTACGTCGACCTCAGGATCGAGTCACCCCAGTATCGCCCGGTGGGAAGCGACAGCCGCAGCCTCGGAGTCCGAATCAGCGGCTTGACGATTGACGGCGAGAACAGATTTGCGAAATGTCATTTCCCCTCAGGCTTCTTCGGGGAAGAATCGGGGGGTGCCAACGAGCCACGATTCCGCTGGACCGACGGCAGTGCCACGATGCGGGTGCCTCTCTCCAGCAAGGAGAGGGGGGCGGCGTGCAGGATCCGGGTGTCGGCCGAGAAACCGAAGCCTGTGGTGTTCCACGTGGGCGAGGAGCAGTTCGAGTTCACTACGCACAGCGGGCCGAGATGGCTCACGCTGCCCCTGCGGGATAACCCCTTCGAACTGATCAACAACTGCGGCTCGGACCTGATAGATCTGCGGCACGCCGCCGACCGAGGAATCTTTCAGCCGGACCGCGGGCAGTTCGACGAGACCCAGAACGTCTTCGCCTGGTGCGGCTGCAGTGTGCTTTTGTCGCCCAGCTATCTGGCGGACGTGGGGCTTTTCGATGAAAGCCTGTTCTTGTACTACGAAGACTTCGATCTTTCCTGGCGGGGACAGCGGCGGGGCTGGTCCTACGTCTACGTTCCGGACTCGGTGGTAAGGCATCTACACGCATCGACCTCTGTCGAACACTCCGACACCTTCAACTTCTTCGTCCGGCGAAACCGCCTTCTGATCCTGCTCAAGAACGGCTCGCTGCGAGTGGCGGTTAAGGAGGCGAGGGCCTTCGGTTCCGACGTGCTGGCGCACCTGCGGGTTGACCTGAGAGCCAAGCGGCTTTCCCCATCGACCGGTCAACTCCTAAAGGCACTCGCGTCCTACCTGGTCAATACGCCGGGGGCCGTTGTGAAGCGGGCTCGCAGCGGCCTGAGCAACCGGGTCGCGCGCACGAAAGGTCGAGTCACGCTGTCGTGAAGGTCGCCGTCTACAACCGCTACTGGCGCACGCTCGGGGGGGGCGAAAAATACAGCGGGTTTGTCGCGCACTGCCTCGCCGATGATCACGACGTGGATCTGCTCACCCACGAGCCGCTGGATCGCTTGCTGCTAAAGGAGCGCCTTGATCTCGATCTTTCCGGGGTGGGCGTCCGCATAATCCCGGAGGGCGACGACGTCGCCTTCGGTTACGAGACCTCCCGGTATGACCTGTTGATAAACGCCACCTACGGCAGCGACGCCATGTGCCGGTCTACCCACGGGCTCTATATTTGCTATTTTCCGATACCTCACCCCCCGATCAGGACCGGAGTGGCCGCCCTGGCGGAGCGCCTGCTGCCCGGCAAGAGGTCCCCTTCTCATGCGCATATGGAATGGGGCGACGGGTGGTTCGGCCATGAGCGGGCAAAGCATGTCTACCGCTGGTCGACCGAGCAGCCGAACCTGAGAATCTGGACGCCGAAAGGTGCCGAGACCGCAATACAACTCGTCTTTCTGCGACTCATGCCGCGACAAGCAGGGCCTACCGAGCTGGACATCTCAATTGACGGCAGGGTGGTGAGGACGGTGACGATCGCACCCGGCCACGGGGAGCTCAGGGTTACACTGCCGCTTCGAGGCGGTGGTCCCCATCCCGCCCTGATCCAGTTCAACTGCAGCACATTCAGCCCCGGCGAGATCCTCGGCTCGGATGATCCCCGCCGGCTCGGGGTGGCGCTGGTGGCCGACCAGAGCGGCAGACCGGCGAACGGTCTCACATACTCCCGCCGCAGCTACACCAGTACGCCGCAAATGCATTTTCTGGACTCGTACGATGAGATCGCCGCGATCTCCCAGTACACCAAGGATTGGGTAACCCGGCTTTGGGAAAAGCCCAGCCAGATTCTTACTCCGCCGGTCACGCTGCAGACAAGAGCAGACAAGGAACCGATCATCCTCTCGGTTGGAAGATTCTTCGATCACGCCGGGGGTCACTGCAAAAAGCAGGCGGAGATGGTGACCGCATTCCGCGCCCTGGTAGACCGGGGTCTGCAGGGGTGGACCTATCACCTGGCGGGCGGGTGCGAGCGGGAGCATGCGGCCTATCTGGAGCGGGTGGGGACGCTTGCCGAGGGCCTTCCGGTACAGATCCACCCCAACGCCTCCGGCGCCACCCTCAAAGACCTCTATTCTCGAGCCTCGATCTTCTGGCACGCCACCGGCCTCGAGGAGGACGAGAAGCTATTTCCCGAGCGAGCGGAACACTTTGGGATCACAACGATTGAGGCAATGTCGGCCGGGGCGGTACCGATCGTGATCGGCAAAGGGGGCCAGCTTGAAACCCTCGTCGACCGTGTCCATGGCCGCCACTTCACCAAGCTAAGCGAGCTGATTGAAATTACCTGGGAGGTCATCCACGACGAGGGGGTGCTCCGGCGTTACTCGTTGGCGGCCGAGGAACGAGGCCAGACCTTCGGTCCCGATGCCTTCAGGAAAACCCTGAACGCAATGGTCGAGGGAATCTCGAGCCGGTGAAGCCGGACCGGCAAGACTCCCGGATCATTCGCCTGGTAACGACAGTCCTCCTCTCGCTGGTGCTGTCCTACGCGGCCGGCCTGGCAGCGCTGGCGGCCTTTGCTTCCCGGGGGCCGGCCGTGGCTTCCAGGGCCGTCGCCATCGGCTTCGGGATTACCCTTGTGGGTCTGGTTGCCCTGTCTCTCCGCCCCTCGGCAGGCCCGCGGCAACCGGAGCCGGAGCCCGATCAGGCCGGCGGGAAGACGGAGGGACGCGGCATCTCGGCAGCCCTGCTGATCGGTGCGGTCGCCGCTTCCTTCCTTATCACCTACCCCAGATTGGGCGAGCTCGGCACTCTGATCTTGGGCAACACGGGCGATTCGGGCCTCAATATCTACCTGCTGGAGTGGCAGATCCACGCCAGCACCCAGGAAATTCGCTCCTACTTCGATACAACCATCTTTGCTCCCGAACGCTTCACGCTTTTCTGGGGGCCCTCGCTGATCCCGCTGGTGCCGGCCTACGCCCTGGCGAAACTTCTGACCGGAAACCCCATCGCATCCTTCAACCTGCTCATGGTTGGGACCACGCTGGCCACGCTTCTGGCAACCTTTTTCTTCCTCCGAAGTGCTGGGTTCGAGCGGCTCCCGGCCGGCTTGGGAGGCCTGTTGTACGCGACCACCGGCCAAAGATTGGCACACCTGGGGCACCTGGACTCAATCCAGACTCTGTGGATACCGGTATTCGCCCTTCTTATGCTCAGGGCCTGGGATCACAACCGGGTTCGCCACGGGCTCGCGCTCGGTTTGGCTCTGGGATGCAGCCTGATGACTGCTCCCTACTACTTCCTGGCCGGCCTGGGCTTTGTCGGCGTGATGGTGGCCGTCCACCTCAAATCCTGGCGCAACCTGCCGTGGCGGAGCCTGACGGCAGCGGCCGGCGCTACCCTCGCAATCGGCGGGCCGATTCTTGTGATGAGCCGGGTTGCCGGCTTGGCGCGATCGAGCGATGAGTTGGTTCCCACTTCCTGGGCCGACTTTTATCACCCCGGCGCATTCACGCCGGCCATGGGATGGCTGGCCCGTACGGCGGAGATGGTCGGGGGAGGCAAGTCACTCGAAAACTGGCTGTTCCCTTCGGCGATCATGCTGCTGCTGGCTACCGTCGGCGCCTGGTCCTGGCTCGGCTCACAGCAAAACGGTCGGTGCCCGCTTCCCGAGCGGCGACCCGACGGCCTTCGGTCGCTGCTGGCGGCCGGAGCGATATCCGGGCTGGTGATGGGCATAGGCCCGCACCTGAGGATCGGCTCGCACTCCATCCCCCTGCCGATGCTTGCAGTCATGAAGCTGCCGGGGTTCGATGGAGCAAGGGTGACCGGCAGGTTCGTCACGCCGGCGTTCCTGGCGCTTACGGTGGTGGCGCTGGTGGGGTTGCAGGTGACCCTGCGGAATGTGCGCAAGCGGGTGAAGCCGTGGTTTGTTGTCGCAACCGCAGCCGCGGTCCTGGCATCAACCCAGGCCTTTTACCCGGCCGCGGCTCTGGATGTCTCGGGTCCGCCGAGCGCCGTCAACCGCGAGCTGGCAAGCCGGCCGCAAGGTCTGGTGGTGGAGCTGCCCTGGCCGGGGTGTCCCGGCCTCGGGTGCCTGTACACCGAGCCACCCAGAATGATCTGGAGCAGATACGACTGGTACCCCCGGCTGGGAGGCTACTCGGGATACGTCCCCGAGTACTGGGAGGCGGCCGGTCGAGCGTTCAACGGGTTCCCCGACCCAACCTCGATGGAGTTCCTGAAAAGCTACAACGTCGGCTACGTCGTGCTCCGCGTGAGTGCCGGTGAACAGGGAATCAGCTTCACCGGCGAGCAGGCCGCCGCTTTGGCCACTGCGGCCCGAAATACCGCTGGCGTCGAGCGGGTGGACAGGGTAGGAAACGATTACCTGGTGACGCTAGCGCGACAAAAGCCTGGTGATGCGGACCCGGACCCTGGTTTGCAGACGCGCCAGTAAGACTCGAGCCAGTTCCCTGCCCGGAGTACCCGCGATCACGGACGCCCTAGCCGCCGGGGGTAGCACGGCGACCCGGGCGGCGGTAAGTTCCTGGGACAACGAGCCAATTGCAGTCGGGGGGTAGTACAACCCGCCCCGTTCTGCTGCTGCAGCCTCACGATCGGCCTCCTCGGCAGCCCAGGCTTCGAGCGTGCCCGGGTCGGAAACCCGATGCGGGTTCGGACGGGCCACCCAGTACGCAAACAGGGAGGTGGCCGGGTCGGCGTCGGTAAGCGCGGCGTCGGCCTGCATCACCATGTCGACGTAACCGGCGACCTCATTAACCGGTTTACTGTGAAGAGCGTCGTTGTGGGTCAACAGCAGATAGGCAAGCCCACCGCCCAGGTTCCTGAAGTATTCGACCTGAAAGTACCGCTCCATCACTGGGAGAATGAGCTCGGAGTGGATAGCCTCTGTCGGATCTGCCGAAAGCATGGAAGGCAGATGCGGATACTGCATGTCCTGCCGAATGCCCGCCGGCAAACTCTGATTGACCGTCCAGGCAGCCTCCCACTGAACGGCCGAGTACTGGTTGCGGTGCGGACCGACGTAATCCCACGAGGCCAGAACACCGTGCGGCGCCAGCAGTTCGCAGAGCGCACGTACGACTCTGTCCACATATGCCACATGGTGAAGCGCGGCATGATTGACGACCAGATCGAATGGTCCTTCTGGGAACTCGGCGGCATTGGTGTCCATCTGGAGGTAATCGAGCGCGAGGCCTTGGGCAACAGCAGCCTGTCGCGCATCATCGAGTAGCCCAGGAGCCAGGTCCACGCCGACCCCGGATCTGATGACGCCCTCCCTGATGAGGTCTCGCTCGACCCAGCCGTTTCCGCAGTTGATTATCAAAGCCCGGTCGAACGGACCGAAGGCGTCGCACAGGTGCCGGTACCAGGGAGTGCTGCGGTCCCCGGTAGCCCTTAGATTCAAATCATCGATGACCTGTTCCAGGCTATTCCAGTACTTTCCAGTGTAATACTGGTGCTCCCCGCTCGGCGTGACCGTCGCCTCCGGCTTTGCGCTCACAGTTGGACAGTACACCAAGATGGGGGCCGGAGATCGCCCGGTCGTCGACATCGGCGCGGCGGCATAGATAATGGTCCACTGGCCGGTTGTCGTGCGGCGAAAATGAGGAATGAGATGTCATCAAACTGGAGCATTCAAGGGGAGAAGGATCCCGAGGTGGTGCGGCCCGACTGGTCCCCCGCCCATCCGCCGCAAATGGACGGGTGGTAGCCCGTCAGGTGGCCAACGTCCTTACGGGCAACGGGTATCTGACGGAAATTTGGCGAGGGGACTGGAATCTTGACGACCTTCCGGTGGGCCAGGTTTTTCAGAGGGTCCTAGAGCCTAAAGCAGCCTCCGGCTGGCACGTACACGCAGTTACCACCGACCGGCTCTTCTGCGGCCATGGGCGCATTCTTGTCGCCTTGTACGACGGAAGGCTTGACTCTCCCACCCACGGCAAGGCCGTCGACTTTCGGCTGGGCAGTGAACGACCGGCCGTGATCGTGGTTCCGCCGGGGGTCTGGCACGGCGTTAGGAACCTCTTTTCGGAGCCCTCGCTTTTCCTCAATGTGGTGGACGTGGCATATGACTACGAGGACCCGGACCACATCCGGCTTCCTCTGGACACTCCGCTGATCCCCTATCAGCTTTAGCGAATGAGCGGGGCCGACCAGCGCCCGCCGGCGATTTCGATCGTCACCGCCACCTATAACCGAAGCCGGTGGCTTGCCTGTGCCATCGAGAGCGCCCTGAAGCAGACCTTCGAGGACTGGGAGCTGATCGTGGTGGGCGACGCCTGCACCGACGACACCGGCGAGGTCGTGGCCGGCATCAACGACCGGCGGATCCGGTTCATCAACCTGACCAGAAACTTTGGGGAGCAGGCGGGCCCCAACAACTTTGGGATCTCGCAGGCCACGGCACCACTGCTGGCATTCCTCAATCACGACGACATCTGGCTCCCCAACCACCTGGCCCTTTGCCGCGAGACCCTACTCGGCCAGGACGCCGACTTCGTGTTCGGAGCGTCCGCCCATATGGCGGCGGGGTCCCCCTCCCCCCTGCGATTCGACGGCCTGGGGATAGGGATCTCCGGTACCGGCTCCGGGTACGGCTGGTCGCCGGCGGGGGTGGAGGAATCGGTGGCCCCTGCATCCACCTGGTTGATGAGGCGCGAGGTACCTGAGACGCTGCGAGGTTGGCGCCTGGGTCGGGAGTGCTACACCGACCCGTCACAGGATTTTTTGTTCAGGGTCTGGAAGCAGGGCTTTCGAATCCGGGCGGTCAGGGAGATAACCGTGGTCATGATCACCTCAGCCCGAAGACCGGGATCCTACCTGGCGGAGGGCGCGCCTGAGCAGGAATGGGTCCTGCGACAGCTCGACGACCCGGCCTTTGTCTGTGAGCTGGCCGCCCAGGCCTACGAGAGCAACGAATGGTTCAACTCTCGTACGCGGCGGCGGGGGGCCGCTGCCGTGCTCCTGGCCGGCCGTGCTCTGGCCACACTGGGGGTCAGTCCGCGTTCTTTGTACTTCCGCCTCAAGAAGGGGTTTTCCGCCGGCGACTACATTCACAACCTCCGAACCGGGCGTGGGCTGCCCTCCTTTGTCCAACCTTCGGGCGAGGTTCCCTCGATACGGTTCGAGATGGTCCGGCGCGCGTGCCGGGTAGACCTTCCCGCGGAGGTGGACT
>DATLGP010000355.1:0-9439 GCA_035540395.1 Actinomycetota bacterium | reverse complement strand
GCTCCCGCTCGGGCAGTTGCCCCGGCACCGGCACCGTCCCGGGCAGTCGCGCCGGCACCGGCACCGTCCCGGGCAGTTGCCCCGGCACCGGCTGCTACTTCGTCGGCCCCCGTTCGCCGGGTTTCTAGCACGGCGTACTGCCTGACCGGCCGAATGGCCTCGGGCAAGAACACCTACTCGGGGGCAGCAGCTATGAACGGCGTGCCCCTCGGTTCCAGGTTCCGGGTGCTCGACGGCCCCCGTGCCGGTTCCACCTTTGTGGTCGAGGATCGCATCGGGCACAGCAGCGGCTTTGACATCGCCTACCCCGGCAACTGCGGGGCAGCCAGGCAGTACGGTCGTCGCACCATTTCTATCCAGCAGGCTTAGCGGCACCTGTAGCGCACGAAAGGGCGCCCCGGAGGTCACCAGCCTCCGGGGCGCTGTTTTATGCCCGGGATGGGATGCATCAAGCCATTGGAGCTTCGCCGGCCGCCCGGCGGCGGACAACTTGAAGTCTGAAGGAAAGACCTTTGGATCTACCCCCCGTCTTCGGTTGGCACCGGCCGGATCGCTCCCTCGATACGCCTAAGCTGCTCATCGGAGAGCTCCACCCGCGCCGCCCCCAGGTTCTCCTCCAGGTGAACCACCGAGCCGGTCCCGGGAATCGGCAGCATGACCGGCGATCTCTTGAGCAGCCAGGCCAGTGACACCTGGATAGCAGTCGCGCCGATCTCGGTTCCCACCTCCGTAAGGACGCCTTGGTCACCGGCCAGTTTGCCCACCGCGACCGGGTACCACGGAATGAAGGCGATGCCGTCCCGTTCGCAGTAGTCCAGCACGGATTCCCACCGCCGATCGGCCACGTTGTACTGATTCTGAACCGAGGCGACGTCCACGATCTCCCGCACCGCCTCGATTTGCTCGACGGTCACCTCCGACAAGCCGATGTGGCGCACCTTGCCCTCGTCCTGGAGTTGTTTCAATACCGCCACCTGGTCCTCAAGCGGGTGGTTTCGATCGATTCGGTGAAGCTGGAATAGATCTATGCACTCGACCCCAAGCCGGCGAAGGCTGCCTTCGGCCGCACGTCTCAGATGCGCCGGGTCTCCGTTCTCCGTCCATGCGCCGGGCCCGGTGCGGATGAAGCCCGCCTTCGTGGCAATCCTCACCTCGTTGTAGGGATGCAGAGCCTCATGGATGAGGTTCTCGCTTACCTGGGGACCGTACGAGTCGGCGGTGTCGATGAAGTTAACGCCGAGCTCGACCGCCCGGGACAGCACTCGCACGGCCTCGGCCGGGTCTGCCGGCGGTCCCCAGATGCCCGGTCCGGTGATCCGCATTGCGCCGAAGCCAAGGCGGTAGACGGGCATGTCGCCGCCGATCCGGAACGTGCCGGCGGCGGCGGCCAGGTTGGATGCCATCCTTGGAGCTTAGCCCGGCGGCCCTGCGGCCACGCGGCGTCTCATAGCGACATGCGGGGGACCATTCGGAATCAACGAGACCTCGGACAGGACGT
Organism: Actinomycetota bacterium; assembly: GCA_035540395.1. GTDB lineage: Bacteria > Actinomycetota > CADDZG01 > JAHWKV01 > JAHWKV01 > JAJCYE01. Next base: position 7,941 of record DATLGP010000355.1, on the reverse strand, counting down.
GGAAGCCGAACCTGGCGTAGTAGTCGATGTTTGCCGGGTTGGATGTCTCCAGGTAGCACTCGATCCCCTCGGAGTCGGCGCGCTCGAGCATCGGCCGGACCAGGCGGCCGCCCAGACCCTGTTTTTGTGCCTCGGGGCGGACCCCCAGCGCCTCCAGCGACCAATGGGTGTCGGAGGGGTGGTTGAGCTCCGTGTTGGCTCCCAGCCGGGTGAACGTCTTAAATCCTCTACGGTCCGCCGCCCAGACCTTCATGAATGCTCCCGTGGCACGAAGTTTGCGTGCTGCCGACCATGGAAATGCCCCGGGGGGCAGCCAGACGGCGATTCCCAGTACATGCTCGCCTTCCAAAGCGGCGTAGACGGTGCCGAACGGAATGGCGTCCCTGACGGTGGCCCGGAAAAAGGGGAGCAGGGCAGAGGCCCGGCGGGTCGGATCGGGAAATATGTGGGCGAAAGCCGGGTAGTCGGCATGGCTGGCCGCCAAAGCGGCGGCGCCGGCCTCCGCCTGGCCCCTTTCCAGTACGACGATCTGCGGATCCGTGGCAGCTCCTTTAGCTTCAGCAGATAGGACCACATTAGTCGGGAATAGCGAGTGGCGGGGTTTAAGCTCGATCAGATGAGGTTCTTGTTCAGACTGGTCGTTTTGGCGATTCTCGCCCCGGTCCTTTATCTCGGCTGGACGGCTGCGGAAGTTTGGAGGACCTCCAAGATGGACCAGAGGCCGAACTCCGACGCCATCGTCGTCCTGGGGGCGGCCCAGTACGACGGCCAGCCGTCCCCGGTGTTCAAGGCGCGTCTTGATCACGCCCGCACCCTCTACGACTCCGGCGTTGCTCCGTTGATTGTCGTGCTGGGAGGCAAGAAGGAGGGTGACCGCTTTACCGAGGCCCAGGCCGGCGCAGCGTATCTCGAGAAAACGCTTCCGGCGGATCGGGTGACCGGAGTGAAGGCCGGACAAAACACCCTTGACAGTCTTCAGCAGTTCACCGGCCTTGCTCAGGAGAGGCAGATCTCCACGATCGTCCTCGTGAGCGACCCGTTGCACCTGGGCAGAGCACGGGTCATGGCTCGGGATCTGGGCTTCGAAACCGCCGTTTCGCCGTCTGAGATCCCCGAGAGTCAGCAAACCAAGCGTGACGGGCTGATTCGCGAAACGCTGAACCTCGGCTTCTACCGGATATTCGCCGTCTCCTGAGCGTCCCGGAGGGACGGGGCATCCAGAGCTGCCGGCCCGAAAAGCCGGTGCCCGGCCTACTCCTCCGGCCCCAGAAACGAAAGGAATCTGGTCAGGGTCGGTTCGCCGTCGGGCTCTTCGTCGGGGTGCGAGGACCAGAGGGGATACGGCTGCCAGCCACCGTTGTCCAGAAGAATCAGTGCCCGGCTATGCGTCAGCCTGCCGGCATCGGCCCACATCTGCACTCTGACCCCGCCTTGCAGGGCGCCGTAAAGGAAGTCGAGCGACTGGGAGATCCAATCGGTGCCTTTCTTAGGGGTGAAGTGCACATGCCCGTACTCGTAGTCGATCGTGATCTCCTCGTCGCCGCAGACCAGGACGGTGACGTCCAGCTCGGTTGGGCTGCGGTGGGGAAGATGGATTTCCAGCTCGTCCGACCCCTGCCCGGTCAGCCCGAGACTCTCATCCAGGTCGGGCAGAGACAACCGCTGCAGCATTCGCGCCAAATTCTGCAGAACCGTGGTCTGGGTGAGGCTCAGCCGGGGGTCCTGAGCTTCTTCGGCGAGCCATTCCGGGGTTGAGAGTTCGTCGTAGGGATAAAGGAAAAACCGGCCAAACTGCAGGTCGCCGGTTGCCAGAAGCGCTTTTTCCATCTGTTGCAGAGCCGGGCTGAGCGGCTCCCTGGCTCGCAGGGCGGCAAGAGGCTCGAGATCGTCGAAGCCGGCTGCTACCCAGCCGTTCCTGGCCAGGTCCGCTCCGACCGTGTCCTGGAAGGCCGATGGGCTCTTCCCAAGGCCCATGACGTGAACGAAGGCGCCGCCTGCGCTGTCTCCGAAGGAGTCCAGCCACTGCGGGTTGTCCGGGACGTCCGGGCGGACTTCCACCAGAGCGATCCAGAATCGGCCGGGACTCATGACACAAGTTACCTCACCAGGTCCGTTCGGTACCGGCGGCGTTCCCTTATCGTTTAAGGATGCCGGAGCTGCCGGAAGTGGAGATCGTGTCACGCCTGCTGGGGCGGGCGGTTGACGGTTCCGAGGTCGCTTCGGCTCGGGTCACGGGCATCAGCACGTTAAAGAGCTTCGACCCTCCACTGGAAGCGTTGGCGGGGCGAAGGATCGCCGGGATGCGGCGGCGGGGCAAGCACCTGGTGGTGGATTTCGACCGCGGATTGTCGCTGTTGATTCATCTGATGTCGGCCGGCCGCTTCCAGCTGTTCGACAAGCCGGGTTCTCCCCGGGACAAGACGTCCCGGCTGCTCGTCCGTCTGACCGACGGCAGGGAGCTTCGGCTCCGTGAGTTCGGCACCCGCCAGTCATGTTGGGCGAAACTGCTTGTAACCGGAGAAGTGGAATACGACCCGGCGGTGGCGACACTGGGACCGGAGGCCTGGCCGAGCCCGCCGCCGTTTCTTCCGCTGCTTTCCCATCCCCGTCCTTTGAACAGCTTGTTGCGGGACCAGCGGGTGATCGCAGGCGTCGGGCGCTCCTGGGCCGACGAGATCCTGCACCGGGCACGGTTGTCGCCCTTCAAGAGGGGAGACGATCTCACCGGGGAAGAGGCCGAGCGCTTGCGGGAAGCCACGGTAGAGATACTCGGCGAGGCGCTGAAGCACTACGAACGGGTTCTGAGCGTTCCTATTCCGGACAAGTTGCCGCTTCCTCTGCACGTCCACCGCCACATCGGCGATCCCTGCCCCCGGTGTGCCACTCCCATCCAGGCAGTGCATTTCGAGGACCATGACATGTGCTACTGCCCAGCGTGTCAGACCGGCGGGAAGCTGCTAAAGGACCGCCGGCTGTCCCGCCTGCTCAAGTAGACGACTTACGCGGCGGCGATCGGCCGCCTCTTTCTTAGCGCCGTGTTCAATACCAGCAAGCCCGCCAGTGCCATCACCGCCGATGCCCAGAAAACGCTTCGTATCCCGGCTATTTCGGCGACGATGCCCAGGCTCAACGGCCCCAGGCCGAAGGCCACGTCAACGAACGCGGTAAAACTCCCGATCACCGAACTGCGCTCGGAGGAGGGCACTCCGGCCATCGCCAGGCTCAAAAGGGCCGGGAAGCACAACGCCTGGCCCAATCCAAAGATCGCAGCGCTGACGAAGAGCCAGGCCTCGGCTTGGGAGAAACCGATCAGAACGAGCCCGGCGGCCGAAAACACCGCCGACGCGCTGGCCGTGCGCCGCGACCCCAGCCGGTCCGGGATCCGGGCGCCCAGACTGCGAATCAGGACGATCACCAGCGCGTAGGTTGCGAACACGTAGCGCGAGCCGCCCATCCCGATCTGCAGGGCGAACAGCGGGATGAAAGATGAAAAGCCGGCGAAGCCCCAGACGGTCAGAGCCAGCACCGTGCCGGGGAGCAGGGCTCTCGGGTGAAACACCCTGAATCTGGCTGCGGCCGTACGACGTTCCGGGCGGGTGTCGGGCATTTTGAGCGCTATGAGCACGGCAATCGCCGCCATGAAGCTGGACGCTATCCAGACGGTGGAGAAGTTGCTCGCAAACAGAAGCGACTCACCGATCAGGGGACCGACCCCTATGCCGGTGAACAGCGCAAGGGAAAAGAAGCTGACCGCCTCCCCGCGGCGGGCCTCGGGAGCTATGTCGGCAATGGCGGTGGCGGCCCCGGTGAAGAAGAACGCCTCGCCGATACCGTTGATCAGCCTGAGGGCGGCAATTGTGAAAACGCTCGTTGCCAGAACGTAGCCGGATATGGAGATCGCGGCGAGACTCCCGCCCGCGATAACCAGCAGTTTGCGCCCCCGGCTGTCTCCCAACCTTCCCGCCAGGGGACGAAGGACGATCGCCGACACGCTGAAGATGCCGGCGACGAGGCCCACGTGAAACTTGCTTCCTCCCATCGGGCCGGTCACGAAGCGGGGAAGGATAGGCAGGATCATGCCTATCGAGACGAAATAGGCCAGGCAGGCGAAGGTGATGGTCAAAAACGCGGGGGTAACCAGCCTCTCCCGCCTGGACTTAGCCCTCCGCAACGCCCGGCGGCGCAGCCTTTGCAGGCTTGAGTCCCACGTCGATCACCTCGGCGTTGGCGACTGCTTTGTCCACCATGCCTTCCACGTCCAGCACCGACTCCGCCTGGGCGACATCGACCGGGCGTGCCGCCGTGGTTACCTGACGGGGAATGAACAGCACGCAGCAGTCCTGGTGCGGCTGGATGGAGATCTCGTAGGTTCCGATCATCTTGCCGGTGGCCTCGATCTCAAGCTTGTCGAATCCGATGAGAGGGCGCAGCACCGGAAGGGATTCCACGACCTCCCCGGTAGCCGTCAGGTTGGGAAGCGTCTGCGATGCCACCTGCCCCAGGCACTCGCCCGTTACCAGGGCCTGGACGCCCTCCCGGCGGGCCAGCGCTTCGGAGATCCGCATCATCATCCTGCGGTACAGGACAATCCGCAGCTCCTGGGGTGCCGAGGTCACAATTTCCGACTGGATGTCACCGAACTGGACAATCCATAGCTTTGATCGCAGGGTCCACGGCGCAAGATGGCGGGCGAGCTGAGTGGCCTGCCGGGCACTGGAAGGGTCGGCGAACGGTTGGCCCGAAAAATGGACGAAGTCCACTTCGGCTCCGCGCCTCGCCATGCGCCAGGCGGCGACCGGCGAGTCGATCCCCCCCGACAGCAGGGCCAGCACCCGACCCGAGGTCCCCACCGGGAGACCGCCCGGGCCCGGGATCTTGCGGTTGTAGAAGTATGCGCGGTTCGATGTGAGCTCGATGTAACAGGTCCAGTCGGGCTTGCCCAGGTCGACCCTGGCGCCGGTGTGGTCCTTGATCGCCTGTCCGACCGCAACGTTGATCTCCATCGAGCTCGTCTCGAACGAAGAGTTGCCTCGCCGGGCGCGGACCTTGAAGCTTTCGAACTCGGCCGAGTCGGCCATTTCCAGTGCGGTGCGGGTGATGGACTCCATGTCCGGGCGCACCAGCTCGAACGCCGGTGAGAAGCTCGAAAGCCCGAAGGTTCTGCTGAGGCTTGCGATTACCTGCGGCTCGCACGATCGGTCCTGCATGCGCACTATCAGCCGGCCTGGAATGGGCTTGGCGCTGATGCCCGGGACCCCGGACAGCTGCATTGCGATGTTGGAGGCGAGGGTGCGCTCGAAGAAGGACCGGTTGCGGCCCTTCAGTCCCAGCTCCTGGTAATGCGCAATAACAAGGCCGGGGGAGTCCCCCGGCCTTGTCGCTTGAGTGTTCTGCGGGGTCATCCCATCTACATTACAGAGTGACCATGTCCCGCAGCTTGCCCGGACTGGACGGGTGCCGCAGCTTGGACAGCGCCTTGGCTTCGATCTGACGAATCCGCTCCCGGGTCAGGGTGAATTCCCGGCCCACCTCCTCCAGAGTTCTGGGCTCGCCGGTCACCAGGCCGAACCGCAGGGCAAGGACCTTCTTCTCGCGGTCCGACAAAGTTCCGAGCATGCTCCACAGATCTTCCTGGCGAAGGGCAAGGGCAGCCGCCTCGAACGGTCCCTCGGCGTCCTCGTCCTGGATGAAGTCACCCAGCTCGGCGTCCTCGTCGCCCACCGGCTCGTGAATCGACACCGGCTCGGGGAGGACCCGGAAGGCCTCGCGGACTTTCTCCGGCGTCATCTCGGCCGCGGCAGCAATCTCGTCGATGGTGGCCTCACGGCCCATCTGCTCGAGGAGCTCCGATTGCACCTTGCGCACCCGGTAGAGGGTTTCCACCATGTGCACCGGGATCCGGATGGTCCGGGCCTTGTCCGCGATCGCTCGTGTGATGGCCTGGCGGATCCACCAGGTTGCGTACGTGGAGAACTTGTACCCCCGCTTGTATTCGTACTTGTCCACCGCGCGCATCAGGCCGGTGTTGCCTTCCTGGATGATGTCGAGAAAGCTCAGGCCGCGATTGCGGTATTTCTTGGCGATCGACACCACGAGTCGCAAATTGCCGCCGGAGAGCTTGCGCTTCGCGTCTTCGTACTTGTTGTAAATCTTTCGGACAGCGACGACGCGGCGGTGAAGGTTCTGGGCATCTTCGAGCACCAGGTCCTCAAGCCCCGACAGTTCCTCTTCGCAAACTTCGAGGTCTTCTCCTGGGTCTTTGAGCTTCTTCAGCTCTTCGATCCGCTGCTCGAGCTCCACCATCTTCGTGGAGATGGACGAGAGCTTCTTCATCAGCGGCGTCACCTTGCTGGTGCGCAGTGACAGCTCTTCAAGCAGCTTCACGCATCGCCTTCGCCGGCGGCGGACGGCCATGCGCAGCTCTTCCTGGTCCTTCTTATTCTTCGCCTCGCGCAGTGCCTCCCAATCGTTGCGGTTGCGCTCGAGCATCGTGCGAACCGAGGCGAGATTGAGCGGGATGCGCTGCCCGATCGTCCCCTTGTCCGCCTGGTCCTCGGCGGTGCTGATCTTCATCGTGCGATCGAACGGCAGATCACCCGAATCCACCTGCTGCAGGATCTCCACCGCCGACTGAAGACAGTAATCGCTCTCCAGCACCTTCGAACGGAAGATCTTGCGGGTGATCTCGATCTTCTTGGCCAGCGCGATCTCCTGCTCGCGGGTGAGCAGGGGAATCTCACCCATCTGCGTCAGATACATTCGCACCGGATCGTCGATGCGCTTGGTCGACGCCTCGGCCAGCTCCTTCTCGATGTTCAGATCGATTTCGCCGTCTTCGTCAACGTCCGGCTGGTCGAGGATATCGACCGCCTTCATCGTCTTGATCTGTGATGTGGTTGTTCCGGCGGCGGTGGAGGGGGCGTGCGACTGCTTGCGCGATCCCTTGGTCTGAAACTCATGGATGTCCGACTCGTCGATGAGCCGGATGCCCATCTCGTCGATCATCATGAGCAGGGAGTCGAGCTTATCCGGCGAGACGACTTCGTCGGGGAGTCGCTCGTTGAGCTCTTCGTAAGTCAGGTAGCCGCGCGAGGTGCCCATGTCGAGCAGGGCCTTCACGCGAGCATCCACTTCTTCCTGTGAGCCGGATCCGATGAGGGGGGTTTCGATGACGGTTTCCTTCATACCACTTCGAGCCTTCCCGCCTGTGCACGGCGGCGGGTACAAATGATGTGGCTCCGCAGGGCCAAGGACCTCGGGGGCATTCCCGATCCCTGCAACGCGCGGGGGGCACATCATGACACGTATTCAGTTTTTCTGTCGCGCGCGAACGCTCCTGGACATTCGCGGCAATTTCGGTCGCGGCGCGCTACGGGCGCCACCAGCTCACACCACGCGGCGCAGGTCCGGCTGACGAGCCTGTTCCTGCAGCTTCTTCAGCAGCAGAATCTCCTCCGCCTCGTCGGGCTTTTCATCGCTTGTACGACGCAGCTCCGCAATAAGTTTCCGCTCTTCTTCCCCGCGCCGCGATTGTTCTATGAACAGTAGGGCTTCACGAAGGCTTTGATCCACCTCCGCGAGCGCTTCCGCCTCCTGCAGCAGGCTAACCGCAAGCTCGGTTAGCTCCGCGTCCAGCACGGCGAGGAACTGGTTAAATACCGGCTCGCCCTCGTCGCGTTGATGCAGCCAATAGGTATCGGCTAGCCGGCGGCGGGCATCGTCGCTAAAGTCCTGCACGTGCATGTGTTGCTGCACGTCGTGCCACCGCTGCGGCTCGTTGAGCAGGATGCCGAGGATCCAGCGCTCGGCCCGGTCACGTGCGGTCAGCGGCCGCGGGGGGCCGGCGGGCTTCACCGGCGCTTCCGCCTCGGCATTTGTCCGCCGCGGGGCGGGCCTGGTAGTCTTGAACCGCCGGTGCAGCTCCTCCATCGGAATCTCGGT
>DATLGP010000354.1:0-1642 GCA_035540395.1 Actinomycetota bacterium | reverse complement strand
CTGGTACCGCGAGCTGGCGGGAAGGGTGTTCAACCTGTACCTGCGCCGGCTGGCCGACATCCCGTTCCGGGACACCCAGTGCGGGCTCAAGTTGTGGCGCAGCGATGTGGCCCGGCAGATCTTCAAGCACCAGCGCCTGGACGGCTTCGCCTTCGACGCCGAGCTGGTGGTGCTTGCCACCCGGCTCGGCTACAAAGTCGAGGAGATCCCGGTCCGGTGGGCTCACTCCGAAGGCAGCAGCCTTTCGATGTCCCGGGACGCCTGGCGGATGTCGCGCGATGTTCTCAAGATTGTGCGCCAGCTCGGCAAGGGCGATATCCACGCCCCGGGCATCCCGAGCACGCCCGCCATGAAGGTCATGAACAACTCCGAGGACGAGCACTGGTGGTACGTGGCCAAACGCAGGCTGGTGGCCGGCACCCTGAACGAGTTCGGCAACGGCGGACGTTGCCTGGACATCGGCTGCGGCGGCGGCGCAATGTTACTGGAGACCGGTGAAAGCGTCCCCGCATTCGGCGTCGACCTTTCCGATCACGCCCTCGACCATGCCTACGCCCGCGGTCTGAAGGGCCTGGTCAAGGCAGAGGCCGCCGCCCTGCCCTTTGCACGCAACTCGTTCGGCAGTGTCCTGCTGCTCGATGTCCTGGAGCACCATGCCCAACCGGACCAGCTGCTCCGTGAGATCCGTGAGGTACTTGATCCGGATGGGGTGCTGGTGGTGACCGTCCCGGCGTTCCAGTGGATGTGGAGCTACGCCGACCACGTCCTGGGGCACTATCGCCGTTACACCAGGGCCGGCCTCTCGGCCGAGCTGACCGCCAGCGGTTTCGTCCTGGAGCGGGTGAGCTACTTCCATTCCTGGCTCCTCCCGATCGCCTGGGCCTTCCGCAAGCTGCGGTCGCTCCTGCGCCGGACGGATTCGGCCGACGACTTTTCGGTGCCCGCGCCCCTCAACCGGCTGCTGCTGCGGATGGCCCTTACCGAGGCGAGGGTCCTGAAGCGGTTCAACCTGCCCTTCGGCCTTTCGGTGCTGGGCGTGGCCCGGCGCGCCGAGCGGGTGGAGCCGGATGCTACCCTCCCCGGCACCGCTGCGCAGACGCCTCGCGAGGTGGCAACCGCTTGAAGCTGGACGGCGAAGGGGTCGAAGCCCACAACGAGTTCCAGCGAACCTACTTCGAGAACGCCGACCACCGCACGCTCCGGCGCTCCGGATCGGTCTACCTGCGCCGGCACGTCGAGCGGATGATGGCCTACGCCGGGATCGAGCCGGGGATGAGGGTGCTGGAGGTGGGGTGCGGGCTGGGGCGCTACACGTTCATCCTGGCCGAGCTCGGGGTCAGGGTCGAGGGCCTCGACCTGTCACCGCAGCTTCTGGAGCAGCTCCAGGAGATCAATGCGGGCAAGTACGACATCCCCACGCACGGCTTCGACCTGGTCGACGCCCCGGCGGAGATGTTCGGTAGGTTCGATGCGGTCATCGGGTTCTTCGTCCTGCACCACGTCCATCAGCTGGACCCGGTCATGCAGGTCGCTTCCAGGCTGGTGAAGCCGAAGGGTTCGGTCTGCTTCCTCGAGCCGAACCCGCTCAACCCGCTCTACTACGTTCAGATCACGCTGACCCCCGAGATGCGGTGGGAGGGAG
>DATLGP010000353.1:0-14772 GCA_035540395.1 Actinomycetota bacterium | reverse complement strand
GTCCCTCCGGGAGGCACCCGCCGGGGGCTTTGCCAACATCGGGCTGTACCGCAGCCGCAACCAGCGCGTTCTGGCAGGAGTGGCCGGGGGGATAGGGGAGCGCTTCGGCATCGACCCGGTGCTGGTGCGGATCGCGTTCGCCCTGCTGACCCTTTCGGGTATGGCCGGCCTGGTTCTCTACGTCGTTTTGTGGATGATGGTGCCGGAGGCCGAGGGCACGACGGTTCGGGCAACACTTCCTCCCGGCGCCCGGCGGGCGGCCGCCATGGGGCTGATCGTCTTGGGGGTGATGATGCTCCTGCGGCCGCTGGGGTTGTGGCTCGGGGATACCGCAGCCGCTTCGCTCAGCCTGGCGGCGCTGGGAGCCGCCGTCATCTGGATGAGCAGTCCCGAGAGCACCCGCCGGCGCTGGAGCCGCCAGCTCAGTGAACACCTTCCGGAGAGTGCGCTGGAAAGCCTGGCAGCCAACAGCCGGACCGGCCGCCTTCGCCTGGCGGTGGGCGGGTTGTTCTTCGCGGCCGGAGCGCTGCTGTTCCTGCAGCGCACCAACGCCTTCAACACCGCGCCCGGGATCGTCTTCGCGGTCACCGCCACCATGGCGGGGCTGGGGATCATCTTCGGGCCGTGGGCCTGGCGGCTGATCGGCGAGCTCACCGAGGAGCGCCGGGAACGGATCCGCTCGGAAGAGCGGGCCGAGATGGCCGCCCACCTGCACGACTCGGTGCTGCAGACCCTGGCATTGATCCAGCGCACCGACCAGCCCAAGGAGATGGTGGCTCTGGCCCGCAACCAGGAGCGGGAGCTACGGGCCTGGCTGAACGGGATGCCAACCCGCCGGGACCAGATGCTCTCCGGTGCAATAGAGGCGGCTGCGTCCCAGGTGGAACTGCAGTTCAAGGTGCCGATAGAGGTCGTCACCGTGGGCGATGCCCCGATGGACGAACGCCTCCAGGCAGTTGTCGACGCCTGCCGGGAAGCTGCGGTGAACGCGGCAAAGCACTCGGGTGCGTCGCAGATCTCGGTTTACATGGAGGTTGAACAGGATCTGATTACCACCTTCGTCCGTGACGAGGGCTCCGGGTTCGACCCCGATGCCGTCGCCCCGGACCGCAGGGGCATCGCCGAGTCCATCCGGGGCCGCATGGAGCGCTCCGGGGGATCGGCATCGATAACCACAGAGGCCGGCGGCGGAACCGAGGTGCAGCTGACGATGGCGAGGACCCAATGAGCGAGTCACCGAAAAAGGCCCAGATCAAGGTGTTCCTGGTAGATGACCACCGGCTGTTCCTGTCCGGAGTGCGCAGCGAGCTGGGAGAGGAGTTCGAGATCGTCGGAACCGCCGGCGAGCCCGCCACCGCGGTCACCGACATAGTGGCGTCCAAGCCGGACGTCGTGCTGCTGGACGTCCACATGCCGGGCGGCGGCGGCCGGGCGGTGCTGGAGGCGGTCCACCGGGACCACCCCGAGATCCGGTTTCTGGCACTGTCGGTATCCGACGCCGCCGAGGACGTTATAGCGGTGATCCGGGCCGGCGCCCGGGGCTACGTGACCAAGTCGATCTCGCCGTCGGACCTGTCGGCGGCAATCCGCCGGGTGAACGAGGGTGATGCCGTGTTCTCCCCCCGGCTTGCCGGGTTCGTCCTGGACGCCTTCGGAGGCGAGATAGCCGAACCGGTGGACGAGGAGCTGGACCTTTTGACCCAGCGAGAGCGGGAGGTCATGCGGCTGATAGCCCGGGGCTACGCCTACAAGGAGGTGGCCAAGCGCCTGCACCTTTCGGTGAAGACCATCGAGACCCACGTCTCGGCGGTGCTGCGCAAGCTGCAACTTTCCAGCCGCCACGAACTCACCAGATGGGCCACCGAGAGGCGGCTCGTCTGATCAACAAGTGCCCACTACAAGGTGCCAGAATCCGGATCATCGGAGCTAGACTTGCAACCGGGAGAGCGAGTGGCTTATGAGCTATGGCTAAATCACGCAAGCCGGGTACGACCCGAAAGCCGCCCGAGCAATCGGATAGCCACGCCGAGATCGAGGACTGGATCCAGCGCCAGATGCCGGATCTGCATCCCATCGTCAAAAGGCTGGACGAATTGATCCGGGAGACAATCCCCGGGCTTCAATACGCCCTCAAATGGAAGAAGGCGCACTACGGGTTGCCAGAGCTCGGGTGGATCATCGAGATGGTCGCTTACGACGTTTCCGTGAATGTCGTCTTCTTCGGTGGCGCAGAATTCGACCCGCCGCCGCCGCTGGGCACCACCGGCCGAACCCGCTACGTCAAGATCAAGACCCTGGAGGAGGCACAGGGACCTGAGATGCACAAGTGGATCGAGCAAGCGGGCCGGGTGCCGGGTTGGAAATGACAGTCTGCGAGATCCGGTCGCGAGCCCCGATTCATTACCGATCGGATCTTCCGCAAGGACTTGTATAAGGGGGGCAGGCGAATGGATCCAGTTGTCCTTTTACCCGGCGAAGGCGAGCGCTTTGAGGCTGGCGCTAGTACGGCCTTGATGAAAGCCACCGCGGAGACTACCGGGGGCGCATTCTCCATGTCGGAAGCGACGTTTCCCGCCGGCATGAACGGCCCGCCGCCGCACGCGCACGGCCACACGACAGACACGTTCTACGTGCTCGAAGGGGTGCTGCATGTGACGGTCGGTGATTCGGAGATCGATGCCCCGGCGGGGAGCTACATCCTGGTACCGCCCGGCGTCGTGCACACGTTTGCCAACACCAGCGGCGAGCCCGTGCGGTTCCTGAACATCAACGCCCCCGGTGGATGGGAGAACTATCTGCGCGACCTCTCCGGTGCGATGCGCTCGGGGACGATGCCCGGCACCCCAGAGTTTGCGAAGATCGTTGCGAAATACGACTTCGTTGTGCCGAAGTAGGCGGGTCAACCAGAGATGCCGTCCGTTGACGGAATAGCTGCATAGCTGCGCCGGATTACGCTCATTCTCCCGGTCCGGACGCTTTGCGGTTACGCTGGTGAGAGTGACCAAGCAACTCGCCGTCCGCGATGACGTGCGCAACGTGGCCATCATTGCCCACGTAGACCACGGCAAGACCACCCTCGTAGATGCCATGCTCCAGCAGTCCGGCGTCTGGCGCGAGAACCAGGTGGTGGTCGAACGCGTCATGGATTCGATGGACCAGGAGCGGGAGCGGGGCATCACCATCCTCGCGAAGCAGACCGCCATCAAGTATGAGGGTCTGCACATCAACATCTGCGATACCCCCGGCCACGCCGACTTCGGCGGCGAGGTCGAGCGGACCCTGCAGATGGTCGACTCGGCGCTGCTGCTGGTCGACGCCTCCGAGGGCCCCCTTCCCCAGACCCGCTACGTTTTGCGCAAGGCACTGGAGCGCAGGATCCCGGTCATCCCGGTGATCAACAAGATCGACCGGCCGGACGCCCGGATTCCTGAGGTCCTCGACGAGATTTACAGCCTGTTCATCGACCTGGACGCCGACGAGGACCAGATCGACTTTCCGGTGATCTACACCGACGCCCGCAAGGGCACGGCGACCACCGATCTCGACGTTCCCGGGCTGGACCTCATCCCATTGTTCGATGCGATCGCCACCACCACACCGCCGCCGACCTACGACCCCGAGATGCCCCTGCAGTTCATGGTGACCAACTTGGCCGCGGACCCCTACGTCGGCCGGCTGGCAATCGGACGGGTATGGAACGGCAACGTCAAGACCGGAGACCGGGTGGCGGTCTGCCACCGCGACGGATCGGTCGAGCCGGTTCGAATCACGAAGATGCTGGCCCACACCGGCCTGCTCTACGAGGAAGTCGACACCCTGGGACCGGGCGACATCGCCTCGATCGCCGGGCTGGGCGATGTCACGGTGGGCGAGACGATCACCGACCTGGAAAACCCGTCCCCGATGCCCCTTTTGAAGATCGACGAGCCGACCCTGCGCATGACCTTCGGCGTGAACACCTCGCCGCTGTCCGGCAAGGAGGGCAAGTTCGTCACCAGCCGGCACCTTAAGGCCCGTCTGGACCGCGAGGTCCTGGGCAACGTGTCGATCCGCCTGGTCGATACCGGCTCGCCCGACCGCACCGAGGTTCGGGGGAGGGGAGAGTTGCAACTGGCGATTCTCATCGAGTCGATGCGCCGGGAGGGCTACGAGCTTCAGGTCTCCAAGCCCGAGGTCATCACCAGAGAGGTCGACGGGAAAACCCAGGAGCCGTACGAGGACGTGGTGCTGGACTTGCCCGACCAGTTCGTCGGGGTGGTCACCCAGTCCCTGGCCCTGCGCAAGGGCCGCATGGCGAACCTGGTGAACCACGGCAGCGGTTGGGTCCGCATGGAGTTTCGGGTGCCCGCCCGCGGCCTGATCGGATTCCGCTCCGAGATGCTCACCGAGACCCGCGGCACCGCAATCATCCACAGCAACTATGCCGGCTACGACGTGTGGGCCGGGGACATTCCCCATCGCCTCTCCGGCGCCCTGGTGGCCGACCGGCTGGGCGAGACCACCGCTTACGCGCTGTACGACCTTCAGGACCGCGGAGACCTGTTCGTAACCTCCGGGGTGCAGGTTTACGAGGGAATGATCATCGGAGAGAACTCACGCTCCGAGGACATGAATGTGAACCCCACCAAGGAGAAGAAGAAGAGCAACATCCGCACCCACGCCTCCGACGAAGCCCTGAGACTTGTGCCGCCCAGGCCCTTGTCGCTGGAGCAGGCCCTGGAGTTCATGGCCGGCGACGAACTGGTGGAGATCACCCCCAAGAGCATCCGCCTGCGTAAGGCCGAGCTGGACCAGCGGCTGCGCCTGCGGGCCTACCACGCGGCCAAGCGGTAGCGAGCAACGCCGGCTGCCCGGGCGCATAACGCGCCTCAGGGCTATCGCCGAGCTCGGGTATCGGGCGACAGCCCTGAGGCACACCAGGCGTTAGTCGTCGTTCAGGATGGTTCCCACGGCGGCACTTCGGGCAATCGTCGCGTTGACCGGGCTCGACAGCCGCAGGACCAACGTCTCGTTGGGCTCCCGCGTGCGGTCCATCACGACCTTGACCGATACCACCGCACTCCTGGCCCCTGCCGGAATGGTCACCTTGCCGCTGGCGGCGTGGTAGTCCGACCCCGCAAAAGCAGTGCCGTTACCGGTGGCGAAGTTGACGCTGACCTGCTGGGTGGAGGCAGCCGGGATGGTCACCTTGAACTGCATGAGCTTGGTTCCGCCCACGGACGAGGTCCCCTCAACCATGGATACATCCGAGACCGAGACGGCGGGGAGGGTAGTCGGTGCCGGGGCCGGAGCGGTGCTGCCCGGGCAGGGGATCGAACCGGAGTCCACCGTGCCACCGAAGCCGGTGGTCCAGTAGTGACGATAGGTGGACGAGGTGTTCGACGCCTTGCCGATACCGATGACCTTGAAGTTGGCGTTCAGCATGTTGGCGTTGTGGCCCGACGAGTTCTTCCACTGGTTGAAGGTGTCGGTGGCGGTCGCATAGCCGGCCGCGATGTTCTCGCCCTTGTAGGTGTTGAAGCCGTAACCGAATGCTGCCATCCGCTGGAACGGGTCCCGGCCGAGGCTGTCGGTGTGGCTGAAGTAGTTCTTTGTCGCCATGTCGGTGCTCATCCACTCGGATGCATTGGTGATGGTGGGCGACACCATCAGCGCCGGCAGCCCTTTCGATGACCGGTAGTTGTTGATGATCGTGCAGAAAGCAGCTTCCTCGGCATCAAGAGCTATCGATGCAAAGGCCGGGGAGGGGACCATCATGGGAGCCAGAATGGCTGCCCCTATCAGCGATACGAGGACTGTCTTAAACCTGGAGGATCGGGGGATGTGGGGCATACGAGGACTTCCGTTCTACTCGGCGCGCCCCATGGACTGCACTTGTTATCGGCAGTTCCAGCCCCGGTTTAAGTGGGAATTCGGCCGGCCCCCTCAGTCGCCCGTGGAGGGATCCCCGGCTTCGTCCTCCTCGTCTTCCTCCTGTTCGTAGATTTCCGACGCGTCCAGCAGCCCGCCCTTCACGTAGTCGATCCAGGTGATGACCATGTGGTACGCCTGGGCCAGCTCGGCCTGCAGCCGCTCGGGCTCGGGCAGGTCCTCCCGGTAAACGAAGGCCAGGCCCGCGTTGTACGCCTTCGCTGCGGCCCATTCTTCGCTCTGATAGGGAAACGCCGCTGCGTTGTCGGGCATCAGCCCCAGGGCGTCGTCGTGGAGCATCTGCGGTTTGCCGCCGCCGGCCGCCTCGTACAGTTCCCGGATCTCGCCGGCGGCACGCAGCAGCAGTTCCCGTTGCTCGGGTGTGAACTGGGTAAGGCGAATGGGCTTTTCGCTCCACATCATCGGACCGCCGATCACGTACCGGACTGCCGCGGGAATAGCTCCTTGCGGCAGGTTGGGACGACTCAGAAACCGCTCGACGGTGCGGCGCCGCAGTATGTGTCTCGCCGGCTCGTCGTCACCGGTTCGAGGTAGCTGAGGATCTGGCTGGCTGTTCCGGGGCTCGGACGATGAGGTTTCGGCCCCGCCACCCTGGGTCAAGACTCGATCTGCAGACCGCGAAAGTGAGCCTTTAGCCTCTTTTGCTGAAGCTTGGGAGCAAGCTCCTTCAAAAGAATCCGGGTGATGTGGCCCCGGCTTGCGCTGAGCGAGCGAAACGAGACCTTGCGGGCCTCTTCTCCGAACCTGCGATCCCGTTCCTGGGTCAGCCCCCGGCCCCAGTTCTTGAAAGCCTCCAGCGAGACCTGCAGCGGCTCGACGTGGAACTTGTAGGCGGCCTTGACCTCCACCTCGCCGGCCGCCGCTTCCACCGCCTTGATGGCGGTCTCGGTGGACACGTCGGGCCCCAGGTAGTTCTTCGCCACCTGGATCCGGTCGTTTAGGCGCTCGAACTGGGCTCCCAAAACTCCCGGTGCGTTCTGAAACTCAGGGATATCCCAAAGCCGCTCGCTGATCCGCATCCAGGAGTCGGTGGGGGAGCCGGCAAGCATCGACCTGATCACGCCGAGGCTGGCCATGGCATCGGGGGCAAGCTCGACCCATCCGTTGCCTACGAACCAGTCGCCGGGATCCACCCGAAAGGCGTAGGACAGCAAAAGGAGCTCCTCCAGGGCCACGGACTTGCGCTGACCGGTCTCGAACGAGTCGACGGCCATGGCCGACCACGGCAGCCCTACCTGGCGGGCGCGTCTTGCAAACTCATCCTGAGTGAGTCCTCGCTCTTCGCGGATTGTCTTTAGGCGATCCCCGAGGAGCTGTCCCAGGCCTTTCGCAGCGCCGTCCATTCTAGAAACATACCAGCTATGACCGGATTCCAATCCACGGTTCCGGTACGCTCTCACCCCTCGAGTCGAATAGGATGGAAGGGCAAATCCAGACGACTCCCCGGGGGCCCCATGGCCGATCTGGTCGATATCGACGACGACAACTTCATGACCGAAGTCATGGACTCCAAGCTACCGGTGCTGGTGGACTGCTGGGCTGCGTGGTGCGGCCCCTGCCGGATGCTCGCCCCCGAGCTGGAGGCATTGGCGGAGGAGCAGCATGCTCGCCTGAAGGTGGTGAAGCTGGACACCGACGCGCACCCGGGCCTTTCCCGGCGGTTGGGGGTGTCCATGCTGCCGACCATGGTGCTGTTCGTCGATGGAGTGCTGGGGGCCTCGGTCGTCGGTTACCGCCAGAAGGACTACATCCTCGAGCAGATCGAGCCGTTCCTCACGGCTCCCTCGAACAAGACCTAGGAGGCTCGAATGGGAAACTTCGGTCCGGCTGAGATGCTGGTCATCGGGATCTTCGCCCTGCTGGTGTTCGGACCCCAGAAGCTGCCCGAGATGGCTCGCTCATTCGGGCGGGCCATACGCGAGTTCAAAAAGGCAACCGGTGAGCTGTCCCAGGAGCTGAAGTCCGGCCTGGACGACCCCGCTCCTCCTGCGAAATCCACTCCTGCCGACAAGCCCCGCGAGATGCGCCCCGGCCCCCGCTGAGCCGCTAACCCGGGACCCGCGGCCGCTCCGGCCGGAAGGTAGGTGGGCGCGGGTCGGATAGACTTCGTCCCGCTATGGCAAAGACAAAGCAGCCGGCGCCCCGCAAGCCGGTAAAAGCCAGAGGATCCCTTCCCTCCCCGAGGGTAGCTCCCGAGCGCGACACCACGCCCTGGTACAAAAAGACCAAGTTTCGGATCCTGATTGGGCTCCTGGCACTGATTGTGCTTGCCGTGGTCATCAACATCGTGCTCGATGCCCGTGAGCGGGGCGCAGACAGAAGGCGCGATGCCCGGGCGATCGGACAGTTCGAGCGCCGGGTCCAGGACCTCAACCTCAACATCGAGCCGGTCTACGAAGGCCTGGGCCAGTCCCCCGGAGCCTTTCTGGCCGGAGAGCTGCCTCAGTCGGAGTTCCGCGCCCAGGCGGAGGGGTGGGTGCAGAACTTTCGCGATCTGAACCAGGGCATGCGCAACCTGGAGGTGCCGTTCCACCTCGAAGGGTTGCAGGAGGCCAAGGCGAGCTACGTTCAGGCGACCACCATCTACGTCGACGCCGCCAAAATATTCCTACTGGCCGCCGACATCGCCGATCTCGAGGCCCGGGAAGAGGCGGCGGTGCTTGCGCGCAACACCTTCCTTCACGGCGTGGCGGTCTACGGGATGGGGGACCGCTCCCTCACAAGGATCAAAAACGAATACGACCTCAACGATCCTGAGGCCCAGCTTCCCGCTCCGAGCCTTCCCGAAGAAGAGGTACAGGTGCAGCCGCCTCCGCCGGCACAGGACCCGGCAGCGGTACAGCCGCCGGAGGCCGAAGAACCGGCAACAGTCGAGCCGCAAGGACCCCAGGAGCCGGCCCCCGCGCCGTAGCTTCTCCGGCCGGGCGGCGCCCGGTCTGGGCGCCGGTGGACCGATCACCGCATCCGCGTGATGCTTGTGGAATGGCAAAGGCTCTGACCCGGGAATTCGAGGCCACCTACCCGTTCGGCTTCGACGAATTCCAGGTGGAAGCTTGCGAGTCCCTCGTGCGCGGGGAATCGGTTCTGATCTCTGCCCCCACCGGCTCGGGCAAAACGGTGGTCGGGGAATTCGCCGTCTGGCTGGCCCTCCAGGAAGGCGGTAAAGCCTTTTACACCACGCCGATGAAGGCGCTTTCCAACCAGAAGTTCTCGGACCTGGTTTCGGTTCACGGGGCGGACAAGGTGGGACTGCTCACCGGGGACAACTCCATCAACGCCCAGGCACCCATCGTGGTGATGACCACCGAGGTGCTCCGCAACATGATCTACGAGCGCTCGGACCTGCTCATCGACCTGCGGTTCGTGATCCTGGACGAGGTGCACTACCTGCAGGACCGCTACCGCGGAGCGGTGTGGGAGGAGGTGATCATCCACCTTCCCCTGGATGTGAAACTGGTGTCGCTGTCGGCCACCCTGTCCAACGCCGAGGAGTTCGCCGACTGGCTGCAGACCATCCGGGGCGCCACCCGCACCATCATCGAGACCGAACGGCCGGTGGAGATCAACCACCACTACCTGGTGGACGGTGCGCTTTACCCGATGTTCGTCTGGGAAGGCGGCGAACCGGCGCCCAACCCCCAGATCCGTCTGCTGGAGACCCGCTCCAACTGGGACCGGCCCAGCCGGTCCAAGGGCAAGAGCCCCGGACCCAAAAAGGGCCATCCCCAAAAGCGAAGGTTTCCCCGGCGGGCGGACCTGGCCGAGCTCCTGCAGAGCGAGGAAAAGCTGCCGGCGATCTACTTCATCTTCTCCCGCAAAGGCTGCAACGCGGCGGTCCAGCAGTGCCTTCGATCGGGGGTGACGCTCACCGGCCACAAGGAGCGCAGGCAGATCCGGGAGTTCGCCGAGGCCCGCACCTCCTACCTGGACCACAACGACCTGGACATCCTGGGCTACGGGGAATGGCTGGAAGCACTGACCGCAGGGGTGGCCGCCCACCACGCCGGGCTGATTCCCGTTTTCAAGGAGACGGTGGAGGAGCTGTTCAAGGCCGGCCTGGTGAAGCTGGTATTCGCCACCGAGACCCTCGCGCTCGGCATCAACATGCCGGCAAAAACGGTGCTGATCGAAAGCCTCAACAAGTTCACCGGCGAGCGCCACGAGGTGCTAACCCCGGGCCAGTTCACCCAGCTCACCGGCAGGGCGGGACGCCGGGGCATCGACGTCGTGGGGCACGCGGTGGTTCCCCAGCAGCCCGACATCCCGTTTCGCCAGATAGCCGGACTGGCCCTGACCCGCACCTACCCGTTGATCTCTTCGTTTCAGCCCTCCTACAACATGGCAACCAACCTGGTCCGCAATTACAGCAGGGAGGAGGCCGAGCACCTGCTTAACTCGTCGTTCGCCCAGTACCGGACGGACAAGGACGTTGTGGTGGTGGAACAGCTGGTCGACCGCAATGAGGCCTACCTAGCCTCCTACCGGGAGAAGATGACCTGCGACAAGGGCGACTTCGAGGATTACTGGCGGGTGCGCGAGGCCTACCAGCGGCTGAACCAGTCGGCCAAGGTCCGGGAGGCGGAGAACGAGCGGGTCCGCATCGAGCGGGCGCTGGCTTCGGTTGCCGCCGGCGAGGTCTGGGATGTGAGGACCTCCCGGGTCAACGGGAACGTCGTCATGGTGTCCACCGAGCCCACCCACCGGGGCGGCACCCGGGCAATTGCGCTCACCGACACCTCACGGATCATCAAGGTCGGCGCCAACGAGCTGCGGGAGCCTCCCCAGATGGTGGGCCTGGTGAAGCTGGACAAGGCGTCCTGGGCCACCCTGCGGTCGAGATCGGGGTCCCGGCTCGACCATGCACTGCGGCGCAAGATGGCCGCCGCCCTGAAGGAGTTCAACGGCAACGGGGGTAAGGGCAAACGGCCGGCTCCCGAGCCGGACGAGGACGTGGATCTGGCGCTGGCCAAGACTGCGATGCTCCAGCACCCATGTCACAGCTGCCCGGACCGGGACCGCCATGCCCAGTGGGCCGAGAGGGCGTCGAGGCTGGCCCGGGAAAACGACACGCTGCATAAAAAGGTCCGGTCCAAGACCGAGACCCTGTCGCGCCGCTTCGAGCGCATCCTGGAGATTCTTGAGGAGTACCACTACCTAGAGGGGTTCAACCTGACCGAGAAGGGCTGGTCGCTGGCCCGGATATACAACGAGAACGACCTGCTGATCACCGAAACCCTGACCCGGGGATGGCTGCACGACCTGGGGCCGGCCGAGCTGGCGGCCCTGATGAGCGTCTTCGTCTACGAGAGCCGGGGCCCGGTGGAGGTCGCCGGACCGCTTCCGACCGCCGAGAGCAAGAAGGCATACGGAAAGATCGTCCGTCTGGAAGAACGAATGAAGCGCAGCGAGGCCCGGGCCGGGCTCGAGATGATCCGGGGAACCGAAACCGGTTTTGCCATGACCGCGTACCGGTGGTGCCTGGGGGACCCTCTGGAGGACGTGATCGACGAGGACTCGAGCCCGGGAGACTTCATCCGATCGACCAAGCAGACCATCGACCTGCTGCGGCAGCTGCAGTCGGCGGCCGAGGATGAGCAGCTGCGTGCCCGGTTGGTCGACGCGGTGGAAGGACTGAACCGCGGCGTGGTTGCCTACAGCGGCGTGGCCTGGTGAGGGCCATATCGGGCAGAATTCCCCAATGACCTCTCCCTACGGCAAGGCGACCCTGGTCGTCGGGCTCACCTCCGCCGGCAAGCCCTTCCTGACCGAAGACGAGATCCACAGGCTCATGGCCGGGACCGAAATCGAGTACGAGATCCAGACCGCCTCCCGGCCGGGCGAGGCGGCATCGCTGGCCAGGGATGCGGTGGAGAAGGGGAGCGGGTACCTGATCTGGGTGGGCGACGACTGGACCCTCCACGAGGTTGTGAACGGCATCATGGGGGAGAGCGGTCCGATCAACCCCGACCTGGTGATGGCCGGCATCCCCGGGGAGTCGGGAAGCGACTTTTTGAAGACCATGGGGCTCAACAACAAGCCTGCCGACGCGATCCGTCACCTCGCCGGTGAGCCGTTTTTCGGCATCGACGTGGGGCGGATCACCTGGGCCCCCCCGGCCGATCCCGACTACGGCTACTTCATCAACATGGCGCAGGCCGGCCTGTCCGGCGACATGGCGCGGCGGCGGCAGCGCCTTCCGAGGCGGATGGGCCGGGCCGGTGACCTGCTTGCGTTCTGGGCCACCCTGGTGCGCTTTCGGATCCCCCAGGGTGCGGTGAAGCTAGACCGCCGGTCGTTCGGAGGTCCGCTGGCCAACGTCGTGGTGGCCAACGGCCAGTTCGTGCGCGGCGGAATTCGCCTGGCACTGAAGGCCCACCCCGGGGACGGAAAGCTGGACGTGCTGATTCAAAAGGGCAACAAGCGGGACTTTGTGGAGACCATGACCCTCTCGCTGAAAGGCGAGCACCTGCCGTCCCCAAAGATCAAGGAATACCTCGCCGCCCGGGTGGAGATCTCGGCCAAGGCGCCGATGCCGGTTGAGGTGGACGGCCGCCCCCTGGGCACTACGCCGGCGATCTTCGAGATAGTGCCGCAGGCCTTCCGTCTAAAGATCTGATTTCCCGGGTGAGCGAACAACTGGCGGCTGAGATCGAAGATGTGTTCGGTGACGTACGGCTCGGCAACGGGCTCTCGCTGTCCCAGGCCCGGGCGCTCGACCAGATGGAGCCGCCCGAGGCGGTCAAGCTTGCCCGCGGGACGGACACCGAGGAGCGGTGGCAGGACATCGCCGACGACAAGATCGAGGAGTTTCACTATGCCCTTACCTACCTCGACCCGGAGGGCCTGCGCTACCACCTGCCCCGCTTCATGCTGTTCAGCCTGCAACACCCGGGCCTGGATTCGCCGGCGGTCGACGCCGCGGTATACGCGTGCGATTTCGGTGACGACCTGCAGGACGAGGTGATGGCTCAGTTCAACTCGATGTCACGCAGGCAGATGAGAGCCATCGCGCACTTTCTGGTCTTCGTCGCCGAGTCCAGGGACGAGGACTACGACACCCTGGTGGCCGCTATGGCGGTGGAGTCATTCTGGTATCAGTTCCTGGAGCCACCTTCCGGGCAGTAAGGGGCTACAGGAACAGGTCCACCAGCCCCCGGCCGATCGTGTAGGCGCCGACAACCACCAGGATCACGGCCACCAGGACCAACGGCCCGACCCACCAGTCGGTTCCCCGCTGAAGCGGCGTGGGCTCGTCCGTGGAGCGGTAGACGGCAAGGGTGGTCCCGTCGGGGCTCCGCAGCATCGCATGCTCCGCTCCGTCGCCCTCAAGGTCTGAGGCGGCAACCAGCAGGTCGGTCACCTCTTCCGGGGTCAGCCGGACGGTTACCTCGTTCAATGCCCGTCCCCGGTCGTCGGTGATGTCCATGGCTCAGTCGTTCCCAAAGATGGGAGCCAGAAACGGACCCATGGCTCCCGCCATCTGGAACAGGGCCTCCGCCCGGGAGTTGTCCTGGTCGAGGTGCGACAGGAGGTCGACCCCCAGGTAGAGGGCGACCACGGCGAAAGCAAGGGTACGGGGGTTCACCGCGTCTTCGAAGATGGATCCGGTGAGCAGGTCGGAGATGACCCCCTCGGTGAACGCGATCCAGGGCTCCATCCGGGCGACCACCTCCGGCCCCAGGTCGGGGCGGGCCAGACTTCCGGCCACCATCTCGGAGATCACCGTGATGTGCCCCGAGCCAAGGTCCTCGCGATACAGGCGGGTGGCGGTCTGGATCTTCTCGTCGACGCTCAGAGCCTTTCCGATGAAGTCGCGGTAGCGGCTCATGCGGTCGGCACTGGTCTTGTCCAGGGTGGCCAGCAGCAGGTCGTTCAGCGTGCCGAAGTGGTAGAAGATCAGCGCCTGGTTGAACCCCCCGCGCCGGGCGATCGCCCGGGCGCTGGTACCGGCAAAACCCTCTTCTTTAAGGGTGGAAAACGCGGCTTCTATGATCCGGTCCTTGGTGGACGACCTGGCTTCCTCGTCCTCCCGGACCACCTTCAGCATTGGTTGGGTCCTATCCTTGGCCACCCCGAGCTCCCCTCATCGACAGGCTCATAGGCACTTCCACAGACCGCACGTTTGCACATTCCCCCCAATGGCCCATAATCCCTCTCGATCAACATAGAGCGAGGGCGGTAATGAGCGTAAACGAAATTGAAGAACCGAGCGAAGATGATTCAGACGATGAAGAGGACGTTCCCCTAGCCGCGGAAGAAGAAGCTTCATTTGACGAATTTATCTCGAAAGCCAAGGAAACCACCGACCCGGAGGAGGAAGAGGAGTCTCTTCTAGACCTGACCCGTGAGGAGCGCCTGGAATCGCTCTCGGTCCGGGCGGCGCCCAAGCAACCGAACGAGTTCGTGTGCCGCTCCTGCCGGCTGGTCAAGCATGAGAGCCAGTTAGCCGATGCCAAGCGAGAGCTCTGCCGCGACTGCGTCTAGCGGAACAATCAGGCGCGGAACAACCAGGCTAGGAACCGTCCCTGCCGGCCTTGCGGCCGGAATCCTGTCGGGCATAGCCTGCTTTTTTGCCTTCCCGCCCGCCGACCTTTGGGTACTGGCACCGGTAGCGCTGATACCTCTTGCCCTGCATTTCTCGGTAGCCAGGAAAGGAGCGGTGGCTGCCGCTGCCGCTGCGTTCGGGCTGACCTTCAACGGGTTGCTTCTGTATTGGATCTGGCTATTCGGGACTGCGGCCTACCTGGCTCTCACGATCGTCCAGACCCTGTGGGTAGTGGCAGCCCTTCAGCTGGGGGTGCTGGTCCGTGACCGGATGCCCGACAAGCTGCGCTTCCTGGC